>DATHRP010000509.1:0-2855 GCA_035465195.1 Afifellaceae bacterium
ATTTTTCAACTCGTTAAGGCGATTGACTACCTGTACTCGTTGTTCCTTCGTCGCCGCGCTTTAGGGCCGGCTTCGGCCGTGTCAGCACCTGCGTGCCGCGGACATGGTTGGCGAGCGCGATCAGGCAGTCGGGCGCCAGGATGTCCATGTCGCCGCTCGCCCAGGCCGCTTCCGCGCCGCATTCGGCCGGGCAGATCAGCCCGAGATCGAGGCCGTTGGCTGCCATCGCTGCCGGCAGCACGCCGGCCACCTTCGCGATCCGGCCGTCGAGCGCCAATTCGCCCAGCACCAGCCGCCCGGCGATCGCGTCTGCAGGCAGTGCGCCCATCGCCGCCATCATGGCGAGCGCCACCGGCAGGTCGTAGTGACTTCCCTCCTTGGGAAGGTCCGCCGGCGCCAGGTTGATCGCGATCCGCTTGTAGGGCAGCGCCAGGCCGGAGGCGTGCAGCGCCGCCGTCACCCGCTCGCGGCTTTCCGCCACCGCCTTGTCCGGCAGGCCGACAATGTTGATGCCGGCCTTGCCCGGCGCGATCAGCACCTGCACGTCGACCGGAACCGCCTCTATCCCCTGGAAGGCAACGGTGGTGACCCGTGAAACCATGTCTCGCCCCGCTTCGCCCCTGATCGCCTCCCGGCCATACTATCGCAGAAATTGTGCTACGGCAAGAACGAAAACAGAACATGCCAGCCGGGTGAAGGCGGTCACGGTCGGCAGCGACGGCGGTCCGCCCCGCGAGCCGGCATTAATCGGGTAGGCCTGAAATACCCTGCGCGCGGCCCATGCAACCTTCCAGTCCGCTTGCCGGCAACGTGGCGCATGGTTAATAAAACCGCAGGATTCGGGTTGACTTGTTCTGCGGCGAAAAAGTAGTCTGCGCCCGAATTAGTTGCATGTTCAGGATAAGTACGATGGTGGATCAGTACAAATTTGCGCTCCTGATATTGATCATTACGTTTTTAATCAATTTGGTTACATATGCCGACTTCGAGGAGGAGATCAGCGCCCGGAAGTTCCTGCGCATGTTCTACAACCGATCGAAAGACCAGGCGGAGAACCTGCGGCTCTATATCTTCCAGATCAGCTTCTGGATGATGGTCCCGATGCTGCTTCTGGTGCACACTGCCACGCGCTAGGCCGGACGCAAATCTGCCGGCAGCGGGGCGCGGAGTGCCGAAATGCCGGAAATTTCCAGGACAATAGGCCTCGTGGCCGCAATCCTCTGCATGATCGTTTTGCCCGCCGCTGCGGTCGAAGTTCAGCTTGACGGCCGGACCGTCGACCTGCCGGTCTGCGGCGGCGCGCTGGGTCTTGCCTGCGGTCCCGACCAATGGTGCGACTATCCGGACGAGCACGCCTGCGGTGCCGAGGATACGTTCGGCACCTGCCGGCTCAGGCCACGGATCTGCGGCATGATCTACCAGCCGGTCTGCGGCTGTGACGGCCGGACCTACGGCAATGGCTGCGAGGCCCGCGGCGCCGGCACCGACGCGGCCTATACGGGCGCGTGCCGCCCGGCGGAGTGAGGCCCCGGGTGGTCGGCCGGTCGGAGCGAACCCGGCACTGGTGAAATCCCGGTTGCCAGTCGGCCGCGATCAGATGCCTGTCCACGATTTATCGGTCGTTCCGCCAGGGCATGGTGCAAAACCCCTGTGACGGCACGTCGAGCGCATTGTTGAACTTGCTGGACATGTTCTGAAATGCGATCAATCCGGTCAGTTCGACGATACCGTCGTCGTCGAACCAGGTTTTGAGTCGCGCCATCAGCGGATCGTCGACTTCCATGTCGGTACGGGTCACCGCTTCCGCGTAGTCGAGGACCGTGCGCTCCCGGTCGTCATAGAGGGCGCTCGTGCGGTAGTCCGGGAGCGCGGCGACCTTTTCCACCGTGACGCCCCGTTTCAGCAGCGTTGCGCTGTTGATGTCGACGCAGAAGCTGCAGCCGTTGATCTGCGACACGCGTACCGTGATCAGCGAGCGGAGCGAGGGCTCTACCGGCGAGGATCGGCGGTCGATCATGCCGTAGAGAACCGCTACTCCGAAAAACAGTTTCGGAGCCCGCGCCCATGCCAGCGAAGAGATTAGTGGCGCGCCGTACTTGCGGCGCTGGTTCCAGAAGAACGGCTTAAGCCATAGCGCGGCATTATTCGGTGTTTTTGCCTCGATGCGCATGAAAATGAGACTACATTCCGCCTCCCCGGCGCATATTGACGCTGGTCAACCGGTGAAAATGTGAGCGCTCGGGAAGAGTTCACGACCGATTGTTCACTGCCGAAACCTTGCCGATAACGCCGGGCTGTCCTAACAGATCCCCGGAGGCAGCTAAGGAAAGAATGCGATGGCCACCGACACATCCGGCCTGACCCAGCTCGGCCACAGGACCGAACAGCCCGAAAGCCCCGACAAGGCGGTGCTGGAGCGGGTGCCGAATTCGCAGGCCGGCACCGACTACCTCGTCCGTTTCACCGCGCCGGAATTCACCTCGCTCTGTCCGATGACCGGCCAGCCCGATTTCGCCCACCTGGTGATCGACTACGTGCCCGGCGACTGGCTGGTGGAATCGAAGAGCCTGAAACTGTTCCTCGTCTCGTTCCGCAACCACGGCGCCTTCCACGAGGACTGCACCGTCGCCATCGGCAAGCGGCTGATCGACGCCATCGCGCCGAAATGGCTGCGCATCGGCGGCTACTGGTATCCCCGCGGCGGCATGCCGATCGACGTCTTCTGGCAGACCGGCGCGCCGCCGGACGGCCTGTGGCTGCCCGACCAGGGCGTGGCGCCCTATCGCGGGCGGGGGTGAGGGAAAACGCTTCCGGAGCTGGACGTCAGTACAAGTTTGTCACAATAAACAATTTTC
>DATHRP010000510.1:0-1601 GCA_035465195.1 Afifellaceae bacterium
TGCAGAGCTCCTGCAGATGCTTGTAGTCCTTCACCTCGCTCAGCGTGTTGGGCACCGACGGCACGCCGGCCTTGTTGCCGATCCGCACCGTCTCGATCTTGTTGTCCATGTTGGTGCGCAGTTTCGCCTTCGGGAACCAGACCTCGCCGCCGAGCTCCTTCGCCAGTTTCTCCGTCTTCTCGTCGAACATCAGGAAGACGAATTTCGGCTTGCCGCCGCGCGCCTTGACGAAGTCGGCGACCTCCTTGTGCTGCAGCAGGTAGTTGTTGATGTCCTCGATCGACTGGAACTCGTCGTGCGGCACCTCGTTCGGCACCAGGACGTTCGGATGCCGGCCGTCGAAACAATCCATGTAGGTGATGTATTTGAAGTTCTTCACCCACTCGTCGAGGCCGAGCAGATTGAAGTTGGTCGCCGAGACAAAGTAGATCGGTTGCTCGTTGGTATGAAAATATCGGCGGATCTCCGAGATGTTCCGCAACGTCTTCTTTGGCATGGTCGGCTCCCTCTCGTTTTCTCAATTCAGGCCATGTGACGTTTCAGCGCGTCGTCGGTGAAGACGCGCAGCCCGAGATCCGGGCGGTATCCGTGAATTTCGCTGACGTCGAGCGCCCGCATGAAGGTCAGTATCTCGCTGCTGATCACCTGCCCGGGCACCAGGATCGGAAAGCCCGGCGGATAGGGGATGATGAACGTGGCTGACACGAGCTCGCGCCCCTTCTCCAATTCCGCCAGAAGCGATCCGTCGAGCGGCAGGTAGTCGCAATTCTCCTCGTCGTAGGCGAGGAAGAAGGCGCTTCTGATGTCGCCTTCGGGCGTTTCATTGCCGGTCCGGAAGGCATCATGGAAACGGCTGAAATCCGGCAGCGGCGGCACGTCCTCCACCAGGCTCTTCACCCGCCGCTCGAACGCCATGTTCTCCATCTTCGAGGCGTCGTCGTGCAGGTCGTCGAGATCCTTGGCGATTTCGACCAGAACCTCGATCAGGTAGGCGACCGAGGAGCGCGTCGTGCCGATATTGGTCATGAACAGCACGGTGTTGCGCGACGTCTTGTTGATCTGGATGCCGTACTTGTCCATCAGTATGCGCGTCTTGAACGTGTCGCCGTCCCAGCCCGTGCCGCCGACGGCTAGCGTCACCCGGGTTGCGTCCAGCACGAATTCGTCGCGCGACCAGATATCCCAGATGTCGTTCCAGCCCTGCTGCGGGTCGTAATAGCTGGTGACGCCACTCTCGCGGTATTCCTCTGGGATCATGTCGCCGGCGGTGAGCACCTTGAAATACTTCTTCAGGAGCGGATGGGTCGAGATCGCCCGGCGCATGCTCATCGCCGCCTCGACCTGGCGCTGCACGAACTCGAAGCCTTCCAGCTCGACCTGGCGCCGACCGACATCGAGCGAGGCGATGATCTGGTAGTTCGGCGACGTCGAGGTGTGCGTCATGTAGGCTTCGTGGAACGACTGTTCGACCTCGCCCTTGAAGTCCTGGTCGTGCACGTGGATCATCGAGCCTTGGCGCAATGCCGTCAGCGTCTTGTGGGTCGACTGGCAGGCATAGACCCTGACCCGCGAATCCGGCGGCGAGACCAGCCGGGTGTTCA
>DATHRP010000511.1:0-2185 GCA_035465195.1 Afifellaceae bacterium
ATCGGCCATGCCACGATTGCCCATTGCCATGTAATCCGGCTGCAGCCGCTGGATCTTCTTTGCCAACTCCGTCTTATCGACGCCGATGAATGTCGGGACGTCGTGTCCCATGGCATTCATCGTGTGGTGCGACTTGTGGCAGTGTATCGCCCAGTCGCCGGGATACTTCGCTTCGAACTCGTAGGCCCTCATCGCGCCAACGGGAATGTCGACCGAGACCTCGGGCCAGCGCGCCTCCGGCCTGACCCAGCCGCCGTCCGTACAGGTGACCTCGAAGTCATAGCCGTGCATGTGGATCGGATGGTTGGTCATGGTCAGATTGCCGACCCGGACCCGTACCCGGTCGTCCTTCGAAACGACGAGCGGACTGATGGCCGGAAAGATACGGCTGTTCCAGCACCACATGTTGAAGTCGGTCATCTCCATGACGCGCGGCACGTAGGACCCGGGGTCTATGTCGAAAGCGTTGAGCAGAAAGACGAAATCACGGTCAACGCGGTGCAGCAATGGGTCCTTTGGGTGGATGACGAAGAAGCCCATCATGCCCATCGCCATCTGGACCATCTCGTCGGCGTGCGGGTGGTACATGAAGGTGCCGCTCTTCACGAGGTCGAACTCGTAGATGAAGGTTTTGCCCGGCGGGATTCCAGGTTGCGTCAGCCCCGTCACACCGTCCATGCCGCAGGGCAGGATCATGCCGTGCCAATGAATGGTGGTGTGCTCTGGCAGCCTGTTGGTGACGAAGATGCGAACCCGGTCTCCTTCCACGGCCTCGATGGTGGGACCGGGCGATTGGCCGTTATAGCCCCATAAGTAGCCAGTCATGCCGGGGGCAAGCTCACGCTCGACTGGCTCTGCCACAAGATGGAACTCCTTCACATCGTTCTTGACACGATGGGGTAGCGTCCAGCCGTTGAGGGTTACGACCGGCTGGTAGTCCGGACCGCTCATCGGGTGGACCGGCGGCTGCATGTCCGGCGATTCCATGACCGGAGCGTCGGGCAATCCCATCGCCGAATTTTTCGTCCAGGCAGCCGCTCCGGCAAGGAATGCACCACCACCAAGTATCTGACGTCTGGTTATCATCATAATTCTCGTTATTCAGTGTCCGCCACCACCTTCGGCCACCGCGACCTCGATTTCGCCGGCTTCCGGAGGGGATCCACCGCCGTGAACGGCAGTCCCCAGATCGACATCGGCCAACCAGAATTTGCGCTTTGCGTCGAGTGAAAGCATGATCGATCTGATCTTTGCGCGCGTGTCGGCCAGAAGCTCGAAGGTGTTGGTGATCATGCCGTTGTACGTCAGCACCGACTCCTCCTCTATCGTCGTTCGCAGCGGCACAACATTGTCGCGATAGTGGCGGGCAATGTCCCAACTCGACCTGTAGGAGTCGTACGCGGCGCGAGCCTCCGAGCGAACGTTGACCGCCTTTTCCGCCAGAAGATTTGCGGCTCGCATGTAGGCCATCTCGGCTTCGCGTATCCGGGGTTTGCCGCTGTCGAAGATCGGGATCACGAACTCCACCTCCAGGTTCGCGGTAAGGCTGTTTTGCGTTGCGCCGTCCTCTTCCTTCTCGCGTTCGACCTCCAGCCCGGTAAGCAGTTCGAGATCAGTCACAAATCGGGTCGCTTCGGTAAGACCGTAAGACAACGCCAACGCCTCAAGCTCCAATCTGGCCACTTCGAGATCGACCCGGTTCCTCAAAGCTTCCGCCTCGATCGTCCGCTTGACGCCCGGGCCTTTCAGCAATGGCGGCAGAACATTCGGCGTTTGATAGTCGAGGTCGTCGCCCCAGAGACCCATGAGGCGTGTAAGTCTCTCCTTGGCCAGTCGCGCCTGCATACGGGCTTCTGCCGTCTGGCCGGCAAGTTCGGCATAAAAGACGTGCTCACGCGCCTGGTCTGTCTTCGTGAAGGCGCCGGTTTCGCCGAGCTTCTCGGCAAGCTCGGATGCCGCGTCGGCGGCAGCCTGCGCTTGGTTCAGATAGGCGACGCGCTCCCAGGCGGCAACGGTGTTGATCCAGGCGCGGCGAGTGTCGGCCGCGAGCCTCAGCGTCGCCTCGGCTGCACGCATCTGTGACTGTCGAAAGCGCGCATCGGCGATCGCGACACGGCGCTCGCGCGTGGCCAGCGCCAGGATGTTCGTCACGACTGCCGCCTCAATTGTGCGCGTTAAGCCGCCG
>DATHRP010000512.1:0-1996 GCA_035465195.1 Afifellaceae bacterium
TCAACGAATCGCGGCTTGTCACCGTCTGGGGCGGCTTCTCCACCAAATGGTACGTCGAGATGCTGAGCAACGAGGGCCTGATGGCCGCCGCCTGGGTGACCGCCCGCCTTGCCTTCCTGTCGGCAAGCGTCGCGACGGTGCTTGGCACGCTTGCAGCAATCGTGCTGATCCGCCGCGGCCGATTCCTGGGCAGGACATTGTTCTCCGGCATGGTCTACGCGCCGATCGTCATGCCGGAGGTCATCACCGGCCTGTCGCTGCTGCTCCTGTTTGTCGCGGTCAATCTCGACCGCGGCTTCCTCACCGTGCTGATCGCCCACATCACCTTTTCCATGTGCTTCGTAGCCGTCGTGGTGCAGTCGCGCCTGCAGACGTTCGACAGTTCGCTGGAGGAGGCGGCGATGGATCTCGGCGCGCCGCCGTTCAAGGCGTTTCTCACGGTCACGCTGCCGATCATCCTGCCGGCGGTGGTCGCCGGCTGGATGCTCGCTTTCACCATGTCGCTCGACGATCTGGTGATCGCATCGTTCACCACAGGGCCGGGTTCGACCACACTGCCGATGAAGATCTATTCGCAGGTCCGGCTCGGCGTGACGCCGGAGATCAACGCCGTCTGCACGATTCTCGTCGCGCTGGTGACGATCGGCGTGTTGGTCGCCTCGGCAGCCGGCAAGATCCGCGCGTCCGAAAATCCGTAAGAGCCCGGTGCCGATGATTATCGCCGGCCGTTCCGGTATTCCGGAAATGGCGTGACCAGATCTCGATGGAGATATCCCTTGTCGCCGGCCCAGGTCGCGCTGGAGAGCCACTGGCCGTCGGCCTGTTCAACGATGACCACAGAGCCACGCGTGGCGACCCCGGCGCGGGCGCTTGCGACATCGGGACGACTGCGGATATTGGCAGAGGTAACGGTGACCACCGACCAACGTGCAAGCTCGTCGGCATCAGGACAGGCCGATTTGTCCATCGCTTCCTCAAGCAGCGCGTAGCTCGCCTCGCTCTCCGCGCCGGGGAGGCAGCGAAAATTGTCGAACACCGCCTGGATCGTCGACTGCGGGACGCCGCGGCCGAGGGCGTCGGTCAGAACAGGCAGCAGTGCACGATCCGTATCGACTGCCTCGTAGCCGTCGCAATTGCGTGACAGTTCCAGGAGGGCGCTCGACCGGCTTTCGTCGCTGGCAGCCGTGTCGTTGTATCTCGAGATCCAGTGCTGAACCGTGCCGCACGCTGAGGCGGTATTCGAGGCCAACAGTGTCAGGATGAGCGCAAGCACCACGGGGACCGGAATTCGCATGTTCGGAAGTTTCACCATCGGGACGCTCCGATTTCAATTTCGCGGCGACGTTTCCGTCTCCCGCATTTGGCGTGTGCAGACATGAACCGCGGATGAACGGATTCTGTTGTTCCCGGGATCAGGCGTTTCGGGCTGCGCTATGGCAGCGTCAGCGTAACCGTCGGACCAGTCACCGGGCCATTGATGCGCAACTGCCCCTGCCGGCCGTCTTCGCCGCCGGCGCCGATCGAGCCCGCAAGCCCGATGCGTCGGTCCGCGACGCCGAAGGTGCCCTGCAGGCTGGCCGTATAGTTGCCGGCCGCAAGCAGCAGATCGTTCAGGACGATACGGCCGTTTCCTATAATGCAGGCGATCTTGAGGCGTTGATAGAAGGTCGCGCCGCCGCGCGACACGCCGTGCAACGGTGTACCGGCCGCCAGTGCATCGGATGCTGCGCCGAGACCGAAATCCGGGATGCCGCCTTCCGTGGCAACGACGGATAGCGAGCCGGTGAGGCCATCGGCTTGCGCGCCCAGGGTTCCGCCCCGTGTTGCCAGATCAAGGCTCATCGTCGCGGTGCCGCCGAGGTCCGGCGAGCCGGTTGCAGCGCTCACCGTTTCGCCGAGGTTGAAATCGGTCGCTCTCAGCTGGATATCGGCGATCTGACCCTCGATGCCTTCGAGGTCGGTGACGGAGATCGTTCCACTCAGCACGCCGCCGTAG
>DATHRP010000513.1:0-4236 GCA_035465195.1 Afifellaceae bacterium
CGGCCTCGTCGAGCACGAAATGTTCGATCGCACCGAGGTCGACATGACGCTGGTTCATCAGGTCGAGCAGCCGGCCGGGCGTCGCGACGAGTATGTCGGTTCCGCGGCGCAGCGCGTCGACCTGGGGTCGCTGCGAGACGCCTCCGAAGATGACCGCGTGGCGCAGCTGCAGGTGTCGGCCGTAGATCTGCACCGCCTGGCCGATCTGGATCGCCAGTTCTCGGGTCGGCGCGAGGCTAAGGGCGCGCGGGGCGCGCTGTGCGCCTTTCCGCCGGGGTTCGGCGAGGCGCTGCAGGATCGGCAGTGCAAAGGCGGCGGTCTTGCCGGTTCCGGTCTGGGCGATGCCGAGCAAGTCCTTTCCGGCCAGCACAGACGGGATCGCCTGTGCCTGGATCGGCGTCGGAGTGTTGTAATCCTGCGCCGCAAGGGCGCGCAGGAGCGGCTCGGCAAGCCCGAGCCCGGAGAATGTATCGTGATTCAAAATATGTCTTTCTGCCGGGCCGCAGCGCATCTAGCGCGGCGAATTCCCGGCCCGTCGCAGGGTCCCGGGCGCGGCCGGAACGGGCGGTTGGATGAGTTCGTTCTCGGGATGAGGGCTTTGCCGGGGCGTCAACTCGGGCCCGGGCAGCTCTACGCGCAATCGCGAGACAGGTATGAACCCGCCAAATGGAGGTTCGGCGGGTGAATGTCAATCGAATTCGCTCTTGCCGAGAGCCCGCCCGACGAACAGCATAGGCGGTTGTCGCGACGGCGATATGCTGTAGCATCCCAACGTAACCGGGGGCCTGCCGAATGAGATTCCTGCCGAAACTGCTGCGCAAGGCGATCCGTACGGGCACGCTCACGCTGTACGGCCCCGGCGCATATCGGGAGACGTTCGGCGTCAGCGGCACCGGGCCGGACGTGGCGATCGAGATCACCGACCCCTCGCTCGACTGGCGCATCTTCCTCAATCCGGAACTGAAGGGCGCGGAAGCCTACATGGACGGCGGATTGGTCGTGCGCGACGGCGGCGCTTACGATTTCCTGCGCCTCGTCTTCATGAACAAGCGCGCCTTCGACATGTCGCCGAACCAGATCTTCTGGAACAAGATCAACCGCAAGCTCCGCCGCTTCATGCAGTACAATCCCGTCGCCCGGGCACGTCGCAATGTCGGCCACCATTACGATCTCGGCAACGACTTCTACCGTCTCTGGCTCGACGAGGACATGCAATACTCCTGCGCCTATTTTCCGACCGGCAAGGAAACGCTTGCCGAGGCGCAGCTCGAAAAAAAGCGCCACATCGCCGCCAAGCTCGGCCTGAGGCCGGGACAGCGGGTGCTCGATATCGGCTGCGGCTGGGGCGGGATGGCGCTCTTCCTGGCGCGGGCCGCCGACGTCGAGGTCAAGGGCGTCACCCTGTCGAAGGAGCAGCTCGATGTCGCCCGCGAGCGCGCGCGGACTGAAGGGCTCGACGGGCAGGTGACGTTCGAGCTCTGCGATTACCGTGAGGTGGACCAGACCTTCGACAGGGTGGTCTCCGTCGGCATGCTGGAGCATGTCGGCGTCGGCCACCTGGAGGAATATTTCATCAATGTCCGCGACAGGTTGGCGCCGGACGGGGTGGCGCTGATCCATACGATCTCCACCAAGGCGCCGCCGGGCATTACCGGACCGTTCATCCGCAAGTACATCTTTCCGGGCGGCTATGCGCCGTGCGTTTCGGAGGCGGCGCTCGCCATCGAGCGCTCCGGCCTTTGGCTGCTGGACTGCGAGATCTGGCGCGTCCACTACGCGACGACTTTGCAGCACTGGCGCGAGAATTTCCTCGCCTGCCGCGACGAGGTGGTGGCGATGTACGATGAACGGTTCGCCCGCATGTGGGAGTTCTATCTCGCCGCCTGCGAATGCGCGTTCCGGTTCGGATCGTCGAACGTGGCGCAATTCCAGCTCGGGCGGGAGCGGAATTCGATGCCGCTCAGCCGGGACTACATCGAGGCGGAGAAGGACCGCCTGAAGCTGCCGGGCGAATGCCCCGCCGCCTGACCTCGATTTACGCTCGGTTACGCAACTCGATACTTGCTCAAGGTCAGGCGGCGGTCTCCTCCCGTCGACGGCCGGTGATACGCACCGGCCTCAGGCGTCGAGCGGTTTTTCGATCTCGGGATAGTCGCCGGCGATCAGCTTCTTCAGGTCGTCTATGTCCTGGGCGCGCTCCTGGTCGCGGCGGATCAGATCGCGGATATAGTCGCTGGCGTTGGAATAGCGTCCGTCGCAGGTCTGCCCCTCGACCCATTTCTTCATCGGGGCGGGCAGGGAAACGTTCATCGTCGCCATCGGGATCACCTTTACGCTCGATTACGCTGGTGATGACAAATATTGGCAAAGCCTGTCAGAACTTTGATGCGATATGGGCATCTTTGGACTGATAGCGTGGCGAAAACGTGCCGATTGCACGTTCTGCGGGTCCGCATGGCATTCGCCTTGCTGAAAACGAGTCCCTGCACCTGATTTGACTCCCGGGTTGCACGAGAACATAATAAGAACAAAAATCCATCAGGCAAGCCCCTCATCAGTCAAGCCGCTATGCCCGACAAGAACCCCTATGCCCGGCCGAGCCATTTCCTGTCCCGTCGCGCTCCTGCCGGGAACGGTTCGGCGGAGTTGGTGCCTTTCCCGGCTGAGGGGGAACGGCGGCGAAGGCGGGCAGGTCCCGGCGCCGCCCCGGCCTATGCGGAGCTTCTCGCAGTCTCCAACTTTTCCTTCCTGCACGGCGCCTCGCACCCGGAGGAGCTGGCGGTGGAAGCCGGCCGGCTGGGACTCGCCGGCTTTGCGGTCTGCGACCGCAACTCGCTGGCCGGCGTGGTGCGTGCCCACATGGCAGCGAAGGAGGCCGGCGTGCCGTTCGCGGTCGGCTGCCGGCTCGTGTTCGACGACGGTACGCCGGATATCGCGGTATGGCCGCGCGACCGGGCCGCCTACGGCCGGCTGTCGCGGACGCTGTCGGCCGGCAATCTGCGGGCGGAGAAGGGCCGCTGCCACTTGCGGCTCGCCGACCTTGAAGCGTGGGGCGAGGGGCTGGAGATGGCGGTACTGCCGTGCCGGGCCGAGGCGGCGCTGGCGCAGGCGGAGCTGGCGGCTCTGGAGCCGCTGCTTGCCGCCCTGAAGGCGCGCTTCGGCGCCTGCGTGCGGCTCGGCGCCGCCTGCCTCTATGACGGCCATGACCGGCGCAGGCTCGCCACGCTGGCGGAGGTTGCCGGATCTGCCGGTGTGCCGCTGCTGGCGCTCGGCGACGTGCTCTACCACGTGCCGGAGCGGCGCATGCTGCAGGACGTGCTGACATGCATCCGCGAGCATGTCACCCTGGACAGAGCGGGGCGGCTTCTGCGGATGAACGCCGAACGGCACATCAAGCCGCCGCGGGAGATGGCGCGGCTGTTCGCCGCCTGTCCCGAGGCGGTGGCGGAAAGCGTGCGGCTGTTCGACCGGCTCGGATTTTCGCTGGATGAACTGCGCTACGAATATCCCGAAGAGCCGACGGGTAAGAGCGCGACGCCACAGGCGGAGCTGGAGCGGCTCGCCTGGCTCGGCACCGGGGAGCGCTATCCGGACGGCGTGCCGGACAAGGTGAGAAAGGCGGTCATCCACGAGCTGGACCTGATCCGACAGCTCGATTATGCGCCCTATTTCCTGACCGTCTGGGACGTGGTCCGCTTCGCCCGCTCGCGCGGCATCCTGTGCCAGGGTCGCGGCTCGGCGGCCAACTCCGCCGTCTGCTACTGCCTCGGCATCACCGAGGTCGATCCGGACCGCACCGATCTCCTGTTCGAGCGCTTCGTTTCGGCGGAACGGCGCGAACCGCCGGACATCGATGTCGATTTCGAGCATGAGCGGCGCGAGGAGGTGATCCAGTACATCTACCGCAAGTACGGCCGCGAGCGGGCGGGCCTGGCGGCGACGGTGATCACCTACCGCGCCCGTTCCGCCGCGCGCGAGATCGGCAAGGCGTTCGGCCTGTCGGAGGATGCGGTATCGGCGCTGTCTGGGCGGATCCGGGGCTGGTCGTCGAGCGGCGTCGGCGAGGAGGACGCACGGCGCGCCGGGCTCGACCCGGCCGACCCGCGGATCGCCCGGGTGCTGAAACACACACAGGAGATCATCGGTTTTCCGCGCCATCTCTCGCAGCATGTCGGCGGCTTCGTGATCACCCGCGGACGGCTCGACGAACTGGTGCCGATCTCCCATGCGGCGATG
>DATHRP010000514.1:0-7551 GCA_035465195.1 Afifellaceae bacterium
AAGCACGGCATCAACGTCAACGCGATCGCGCCCGGCGTCGTCGACGGCGAGCACTGGGACGGGGTCGACGCCCTGTTCGCCCGCTACGAGGGCCTGCCGAAAGGCGAGAAGAAGCGCCGGGTCGGCGAGGCCGTGCCTTTCGGGCGCATGGGCACCGCCGAGGACCTGACCGGCATGGCGGTTTTTCTGGCCAGCAGGGAAGCCGATTACATCGTTGCCCAGACATACAATGTCGACGGCGGAAACTGGATGAGTTGACAATGAGTACCCGGCCGAGCCTGAAGGCACTTCCCGACCTCAGCCGATCCGCGAGGGTTCCGGCATACCGGCGCGACGGCCTTTCGGCCGGTATCGTCCATATCGGCGTCGGCAACTTTCACCGCGCCCACCAGGCATTCTACCTGCATGAGCTGTTCGACGCCGGTACGGACCACGACTGGGCGATCATCGGCGCCGGCATCAAGTCCTACGACGCGGCCATGCGCGACAGGCTGGAGCCGCAGGACTGGCTGACCACCGTCGTCGAGCTCGATCCGAACGGCTACAAGGCGACCGTCACCGGCGCCATGATCGATTTCGCGCCCGTCGACAGCGGTTCGCTGATCGAACTGCTGGCGCGGCCGGGAATCCGCATCGTCTCGCTGACGGTGACGGAAGGCGGATATTTCGTCGACGCCCGAAGCGGCGGTTTCGACCGGCAGAACGCCGATATACGGCGCGACATCGAAAACCCGGACGATCCGCAGACGGTTTTCGGCATCATCATAGCGGCCCTGGCAAGGCGGCGGACCGCCGGGATCGCGCCCTTCACGGTGATGTCGTGTGACAACCTGCCTGAGAACGGCCATGTCACGCGGCGCACCGTGCTTGGTCTTGCGTCTGAAATGGCCGGCGATTTCGCAGGCTGGATCGAGGGCAACGTCTCGTTCCCCAACAGCATGGTCGACTGTATCACGCCGGCGACAGGCCAGCGCGAGCGCGCTCTGGTCCAGGAGAAATTCGGCATCGAGGACGCGGCACCAGTGGTCTGCGAGCCGTTCCGCCAGTGGGTGATGGAGGACGATTTCCCGAACGGGCGGCCGGCGCTGGAAAAGGTCGGCGTGGAATTCGTCTCCGACGTTGCGCCGTATGAGTTGATGAAGCTGCGCATCCTGAACGGCGGTCATGCCACGATAGCCTATCCCTCGGCCCTGCTGGGCATCCACTTCGTGCATGACGCGATGGCGAACCCGCTCGTGACGGGCTTTCTCGACGCCCTGGAGCACCGCGAGATCATGCCCACCGTTCCCGCGATCGAAGGGGTCGATTTCGAGGCCTATTACCGCAAGGTGGTGGAGCGGTTCTCCAACGAGGCGGTCGGCGACACGATTCCACGGCTCTGCCTGGACGGCTCGAACCGCCAGCCGAAATTCATCCTGCCGGCCATCCGCGACAGGCTGGAGGCCGGATTGCCGGTCGACGGGCTCGCCCTCGAAGTTGCGCTCTGGTGCCGTTTCTGCGCCGGAACCGACGCGAACGGCGCGCCGCTTGAAATCCCCGACGAGAAGGCGGACCAGCTCAACGACCACGCCCTGCGCGCGCGGGACGATCCGCCGGTCTTCCTGGGCCAGAGCGAGATATTCGGCGACCTGGCGGACAATGACACGTTCGTTCACACCTTTTCGGCAAACCTCGACAGGCTCTGGCGGGACGGCATCGCGGCCTGCCTGGAGGCCTATCGCGCCGCCGGCTAATTCCCGGACTATCTCGCAAGGATCTATTCGCCGCGCAGGCGCACGAGGCCGGTCAGAAGCCTGGGAAGGTCCGCCCTGGCCACCAGGCCTGCAACGTGCCCGGCATCGGTCCCCAGACCAAGCTTGTCGGTGGCATCAAGCGCCTTCCTGTCGGCGAACGGATAGAGCTCGTCCCAGACCAGCTGCACCTCCCGGAAGAAGATGTCGCACCCGACGTCGCCGATGCCCTTGAACTGCTTGATGAGCTGGCGCTCGGTTTCGGGATCGCGGTTCGCCGCATCCCGCAATCGCCGCAAATCGCCGTTGTAAGTGTCGAGCAGCAACTGCGTGGACGTGCCGATATACCGCGATGTGCTTTCGTCATAGCGGGCGTAGCCTGACCGGTTGAGAATGGTGACACGCTCTTTCCAGTTGGTCGCCGCCATCTTCTGCGGCGTACGCCAGCCTTCCGCGAACAGGGCCTTCGCGGCACGCTGGGCAATATCGGCGGAAATGCGGGCGCTGAACAGGAGCGATGCGATCAGCCACTGGAAGAGCGGGGCGGGCCTGTTGTGCACGACGTCGATGCTCAGTTCTCCGGCGAGGCTCTCCGGCGTCCGGTCGAGGATCGCCTTTACGATGTTCTGCTTGTCGGAACGGGGCATGGTCTCCGATCTGCCGTCCACGCTTCAGGCGCGGTTCCGGCTTTTGGCTCAGGAATCATCGAGGCCGAGCACCTCGAGACTGGCGTTCTTCAGGCTCTGCCTGACATCGACATATCCCGCCCAACCCGTCGCGTCATTGACGCTGACATCGTCAAGACGGAACTGGTCGGCTCGCCTGACTTTGCCGAGGTCGTCCCAGTCGACCGGCCATGCGACGGGTGCTCCCTTGCGGGCGCGCGGCGAATAGGGCGCGATTGCCGTTCCGCCCCGCTCGTTGCGCAGGTAGTCGATGAAGATCCGGCCCTTGCGCCTGGCCTTGCTCATCACCGCCACGAAGCGTTCCGGTCGGTCATCTGAAAGGCGCTTGGCGACCGCTTCGGCGAACGCCCTGACCACGGGCCATTCATGCCGGCGGATGAGCGGTGCGACCACGTGGATGCCCTTGCCGCCGGTCACCAGCGGGAAACTCGTCAGTCCCAGTGCGTCCAGGACGTCGCGAATGTGCAGCGCGGCATCCTTCACCGCGCCGAAATCCAGTTCCGCCGATGGATCCAGGTCGAAAACGAGCCTGTCGGGCCGTTCGATGTCGTCGATCCGCGACCCCCAGATATGCAACTCCAGCACCCCGATCTGCGCGGCAGAGACGAGGCCGGACTTGTCGGTAAGGTAGAGATAATCGCCGGTTTTCCCGTCTTTTTGGCGCACCGGCATTGTCTTGAAATAAACCGGCAGGCCGCTGCCGCCGTGGCGCTGGAAGAAGCATTGGCCGTCATGACCGCCCGGGCACCGGACAAGGCTGATCAGCCGGTTGGCGGCGTGATGGAGTATCGGTCCGGCCATTCTGTCGAAATAGTCCGCCAGGTCGCGCTTCGTGACGCCCTGCTCGGTAAACAGAACGCGGTCGGGACTGGTAAGGCGTATGCCGGCGATCGTCGTTGTAGTCTCGGCTTTACCCTAGTCCATTGCCCGAATTTCGCCGACCTGCCGGGCTGTGGCAAGTCGGCTCGCCGACCGGCCGTTAGCGTTCAGGTCTGCCTGCGATAATTCAGCCGCGAGGCCTCATGGATCGGCCAGGGCTGCACTTCGGCGCGAACCTCGACCTGACGGTGACGCTCGACCGGCGGCTTGGACGAGCCGCCGTCCGGCTCGCCCCATGTGACGACGACCTCCGTGCCGGTCTCCGCGGCATCCGGTTCCAGGATCGCCAGCGAAATCCAGGCGCGCTCGTTCGGCGAATAGGCCGGCGCAATCGATAGCCCGGCTGGCTTGCCGTCTTTCGAGACCCTGTCATAGGGATGCGCCGCGTAATGTGCGGCCGGCATCTCCATGTATTTCGGCATCGGCCCGCCATGCTCCATCAGCCCGGCATGGACCGCAAGCACGTCTTCCCGATTCCAGACTAGTGTGGCCTTCCGGCGATGCGGGCCGGAGGCCATCGTCTCCAGTGCCTTCCGGCCGATGAATTCGTGGTCGAACTTCACCACGCGGCCGTAATCGAGGTCCCATGGCGTCAGGTAGTAATCCTCGACATTGTCGGAGACGAAACTGCCGCCGATAGTGGAAACGGCCTCGAAGCTCTCGGCGGAAAGCCATTCGCGGTAAGGGCGCATCGCCTCACCGGTGTAGATGGCCGGGAGCGGCGAGGGCACCCAGCCGGACTCCGCCGCTGCCGCCGCATAGGCGCGCGATCCGACCTGCCTGAGGCCGAGAGGCTCGCCGGCCTTCAGCAACGCCTCCTTCACCGTCGGCCCGTCCTGCACCGGTCCCCAAAGTTCCAGACCTTCGGCGCCACCCATGCCATGGCTCAACGTCCGCGCCCGGCAGCCGGCGATCGTGATCTCGCCCATGTTGAAGAACCTGGTGGTCAGCGGACCGCCTTCATTGACCGCTTCCAATATCTCGAGCGCCTTCGGGCCCTGCACCTCGAAGCGATAGGTCAGGCGCGGCATGTCCGGATCGTCGAGCGAACGCTGGTCGCGAATCACCGCGACGTCGTAGCCGCCGGTCTCGGCATGGAACTGCACCCAGTTCGGCAGCACGGGCCGCCCGACAATGTTGATCTGGTCGTTTTCCAGTCCGAAGACGATGCCGTCGCCGATGACATAGCCGTCATGATTGACGCAGACGAGCTGCTTGGCCTTGTCCCGGCCGAAGCCGGCAAAGCTGTTGACGCCGAGATCGGAGAGCAGGCGGATCGTGTCAGGCCCCTTCACGTAGAGGTCGGTCATGTGGAACGACTGGTCCATCAGCGCCGCGGTCTCGCGCCAGGCGCGCATCTCCTCGATCCAATGGGTGAATTCCAGGGGAATCGGAAAGGCGTACCGGCCGGTCTGCGCCTCGCGCATCATCCTGGCCGGATTGCCGTGGGCCTGTAGCTTGTCTTCAAGGCTCTTCATCGGAAACTCCCTGTTCGATCGGCGCTCATCCGATCATCGTGTTCGGCAGCAGAAGGGCGATGTCGGGGAAGGCGACCAGGACGATGAGGGTCACCAGCATGGCCAGCCAGAACGGCACCACGCCCCTGAAGATGTCGCCGAGCGGCACCTGCGGCGCCACCGATTTCACGATGAAGACATTGACGCCGACCGGTGGCGAGATCAGCCCCATTTCCAGCGTCAGCACCACCAGGACCCCGAACCAGATCGGATCCAGCCCGAGCTGCTGGATCACCGGAAAGAAGATCGGCATCGAAAGCACCAGCATCGCGAACCCTTCCAGGAAGCAGCCGAGCACCAGATAGGTGAGCAGGATCAGGCCGAGCACGACGAGCGGCGAATCCGACACCGTGCCGAGGTAGGAGCCGAGTGCCTGCGGGATGTGGCTGAGCGCGAGGAACGGGTTTATCATGTGCGCGGCGATCAGGATCAGCATCACCGTGGCGGTCGTGACGACCGACGATTTCGCGGCCCGCCAGAACGAACCGGGTGTCAGGGTGCGCATGGCGAGGCCGATCGCAATCACCAGCCCGGCGCCGACGGCGGCCGCCTCGACCGGCGAGAAGATGCCGCCGTAGATGCCGCCGATGGTGAGCAGTATGACCGCGATGATCGGCAGTGCGCCGGCCAGCGCCTTGGCCTTTTCGCGCAGTGTCGTGCGCGGTCCGGCCGGCCCCATGGCCGGGTTGAGCCGGCAGAGCAGGCTGACGGTGAGCACGAACATGCCAAGCAGCAGCAGGCCGGGCAGGACGCCGGCCAGAAAAAGCCGGCCGATGCTTTCCTGGGTCAGGATCGCGTAGACGACGAAGCCGGTGGACGGCGGTATGAGGATACCCAATGTTCCGCCAGCCGCGACGACGCCGGTGGACAGTCTCGGGTCGTAGTCGAAGCGCTCCATCTCGCCGATCGAGACGCGGCCCATGGTCAGCGCCGAGGCGACCGAGGAGCCGGAGAGCGCAGCGAAGCCGCCGCAGCCGATGACCGTAGCCGAGGCCAGTCCGCCGCGAACGGAACCGACGAGGGCATAGGCCGCGTCGTAAAGGCGGCGGCTCATCCCGGTTTCCGTCGCGACGTTGCCCATCAGGATGAACAGCGGAACGACAACCAGTTCCGCCGACGAGGCGAGGGTGAAGCTCTCCGATGCGAGCAGGCTCAGCGCGGCGCCCGGTCCGTTGAGCAGGGCATTGCCGGCGAAGCCGACGGCAAACATGGCGAAGGCGACAGGTACCCGGAACGCCAGCAGCGCGAAGAGGACGAGTATTCCCCACACCCCGATTGCGAATTCGCTCATCGTCGCCCCGGCCTAGATATCCATCGGCGGCAGCGGCCTGTTCGCCGAAATGGATATGGCCCTGAGCAGCATGCCGAGCGCTGTGACCAGGGACATCGCGACGACCGCGTACTGGAACCAGGCCTTCGGAAGGTAGATGATGTTGGTCGCCAGGTTCAGCATTCGCGACAGGGCTGCGCTTTCCCAGACCGTCCAGGCGATGCCGAGGAAGATGGCGGCGCCCAGCGATGCCGAGAACACGTCGCATGCGCGGTTGAGCCAGGCCGGGAACGATTTTTCCAGGAGATCGACGGCGATGTGGCCGCCGACCCGGTCGCAGATCGCCATGCCGCCGAAGACGATGATCACCATCGCCATCTGCGAAATGTCCTGCGCGCCCCGCAGCGGCGCGTTGAAATACCGCCCGACCACATCGATCAGGGTGACGGTGACGGCGATCAGCAGGCCGGCGGTACCGAAAAAAACGGACAGGCCGATCAGCCTGTCCGCGAATTTTCCGATACGCAGGAGCATCTATTTGTCCTGCATCGCCTTCAGCACGGTTTCGGCGCCGAGTTCGGACACGATCTTTCCGGTGACCGGGAGGGTCAGCTTGCCGAACGCGTCCGCCTCGGCATCGCTCAGTTCTATGACGGTGTTGTCACCGGCCGCCTTCAGCGATTCCAGAACCTGGGCGGCGCGGGCGTTCCAGCCGTCTTCCGCGGATTTCGACAGCTTGCGGCCGGCGATGCTGTTAATCGCCGCCTTCTGCTCGTCGGACAGGCCGTCGAAGCGGGCCTTGTTCATGACGAGGTAGAACGAGATGCGGCCGAGCGGTGCGCCGATCGTGTAGCTGTTGGCCACTTCGTCGAGCTTGAAGTCGCCGACCGCCGATGCGCCTGTGATGACGCCGTCGATCAGCCCGGTCTGCAGCGAATTGTAGATCTCGCCGGCCGGCATCTGGACGGGCGTGGCGCCCAGCGCCGCGACAACGGCGGCCGCCGCCGATCCGGAGACGCGGATTTTCAGGCCCTTGATGTCTTCCGGCTTGCGGATGTCGCGGTCCTTCATGATGAAGATGTTCGGCTCCGACAGCCACAGCGCCAGTGGGATGGTGGCCGGAAATTCCTGCTCCAGCAGGCCCGCGTCGTAGGCGTTCCAGATCAGGTCGTATCCGCCCATGCCGTCAGGCAGCGCACCGGGCAGTTCGGAGACCATCAGCTTGGGGAATTGCGAGGAGGTATAGCCCGGCAGGCCCCAGGTGATGTCGGCGACGCCCTGGACGGCGCGGACATATTGCTCCAGCGGCCCCTTGCCGAGCTCGCCGCCGGGATAGACCCTGATTTCCAGGTCCGATGCGGCCGCGCTGACCGCCTGCTGTAGCGGCTCGAGCGTCGACTTGGTCAGCACATGGGCCGGCGGCACCCAGTGCGCCAGCTTCAGCGTTTCCGCGAAAGCCGGCGCGGCGA
>DATHRP010000515.1:0-2715 GCA_035465195.1 Afifellaceae bacterium
TGCAGCGCGCCCTCGCCCGCGAGCCGGCGGGCAAGCGGGCGGCCTAACATCCGGCAGAGGCCGTAGCCGACCAGGCCCGCGACGACGGAGCCGGCAGCGGCGATCAGGCCGCCGAGCAAGGGGCCGTAGATGATGCCGAGAGCGCTCATCACGGCGGTCGTCGGCACAGGCAGCGCCAGGTCGCTGAGGAGCAGGATCATCGCGACCGCCCAGGCGAAGCCGCCGTAGCGGGTCATCTGGTCGACCGCACCGTTGCCGGTGAACATGCTCTCAAGCTGCTCGCCCCAGACGAAGAACGGCAGCACGACCAGCACGGTGATCGCCAGAAAGGTCAGCGCCAGCCGCCCGGCCGTCCTGTTCGGGGTCGACATCGGACCGCTTGCCTATTCGATGATCAATTCGTCGGATCTGCGCTTCAGCTTGCCGTCCTCGACCTTCGGCTCGCGGCCGCCGCGCAGGATCGTGTTGCCCTCATAGAGCGTGCGCTGGTCGATGGCCGGCGGGTTGAGCCAGTCATCCTCCTTCATCTGGCCGCTCTGGCCGTAGGCGTCGAGCGCGTTCTGGTAACAGGCCAGCCTTACCTGGTCTTCCGGAATTCCGCGTTCCAGCGCCAGGCGGGCGGTCTTGGCGACGCCCAGCGGCTCCGATATGCCCCAGTCGCAGGCCGAATCGACGATGATCCGCTTGGCGCCGTAGCGGCGCAGGATATCGACCATGCGGGCGTTGCCCATCTTGGTGCTCGGATAGATCGAGAAGGCGGCCCAGTAGCCTCGGTCCAGAACCTCCTCGACGGTCTCCTCGTTGTTGTGGTCGACGACGACCATGGACGGATCCAGGCCGTGCTCCTCGCAGACATCCATCGATCGGGTCGTTCCCCGCTTCTTGTCGCGATGCGGCGTGTGGATCATCACCGGCAGGGAAAGTTCCTTGGCCAGGTCGAGCTGCAGGCGGAAATATCTGTCTTCGAGTTCGGTCTGCTCGTCGTAGCCGATCTCGCCGATCGCCACGACGCCCTCCTTGAGCGCGAAGCGCGGCAGGATCTCCATTACGCCCTCGGCCAGTTCCTCGTTGTTGGCTTCCTTCGAATTGAGGCCGATGGTGCAATAGTGGCGGATGCCGAACTGGCCGGCGCGAAACCGCTCGAAGCCCAGAATGGCCGAAAGATAGTCGATGTAGGTTCCGACGAAGGTGCGCGGCTGGCCGATCCAGAACGCTGGCTCGATGACAGCGACGACACCAGAGGCGGCCATGGCCTCGTAATCGTCGGTGGTGCGCGAGATCATGTGCGCATGGGGGTCAATTAGCATCATTGGCGTGTCTCCCGCTGTCCGGTGAGCTCCGGCCTCTAGAGTTTCTCAGACACGGATTTCCATGTCAGCGGACCGCTGACTATCGCATCCTTGAGGCCCGCGTCCAAGGCCTCGAGCATTTCCGCGGCCTTCGGCGCGGGGCTTGCGGCCAGCGCCAGGGCCGCCGCCTGCCTGTCGAAATCGAGCGGGCTTTCGGCGACCCGCTCCAGGTCGGCCAATGCCTCCGGCGTGTCGGCAAAGGGGCCGACGCAACGCCACAGTTCCGGCGTCACGGGGCGGCCAGCTGCCCAGCGCTCGTGGGCATAATCGCGCAGGATGCGCGCAAGCTCCGGATTGGCGCGCTCGTCGAGACCCTGGATCGGCCAGAGCGTGCTGCCGATGAAGAGCGCCTTCAGAACCATGTGGTTCCACCGGTTCTCGTCGAACCGCTCGCGCGGGAACGGGCTGTTGTGGGCGACCGCCTCGAAGATGGCGCGCATATTGGTTCTGAGCCCTTCCGCGGCCTGGGCCTCCAGGCTTTGCGGGTCGGGAAAGAGCGGCAGGCCGCTGTAGAGCGTGATGGCTTCTGCGGCATCTGCGGTCTGGCAGAGGCCGGCGAACAGGCTGGCGAATTCGTCGTTCCGGCCGGCAAGCGAGCACAGGATCAGGATCCGCGCCGCCTGGTCGACGCTCCAGCCGCGCGGGTCCCATCCGGGCCGGGCAGCTTCGGCCGCCTCCAGATCGTCCGCCTGCAGCACGAGGTCCCCCTTGCCGAGACGGCGCGGCACCATGCCGAGCGCGATATGAAGGGTGCGGTCGGAGGGCTCGGCCTCGAGCCTGGCAAGCTGGTCGTTAAGCCATTCGCCGTCTTGGGCGGACAACTGCCGTTCAAGCCATTTCCGAAGGAGGTTTTGGGGTCTGTCTGGCATGAAACGCCGTTACGCTCCGGAATATCCGTCGGCGCCGATGTTTGCGCATTTGCGGCTTGCATTCAACAGCCAAGCACTCCTACTGCTAGGGCATGATACCGCACCCCGATACCGCTCCATGAAGCCGGCGCTTGTCATCCTCGTCGTGGGGCTGAGCCCCTCCATGGTGGGTCGGCAAACCCCGAATCTTGCCCGGCTCGCGGCCGCAGGCGCCATGCGCGCTCTCACGACGGTGACGCCGGCCGTCACCTGCACGGTCCAGTCGACGCTCGTCACCGGCCTGATGCCGTCGGGCCACGGGGCGGTGGCCAACGGCTGGTATTTCCGCGACCTTTCGGAGGTCTGGCTGTGGCGGCAGTCGAACCGCCTGGTCGCCGGCGAGAAGATCTGGGAGGCGGGAAAAAAGCGCGACCGGTCATTCACCTGCGCCAAGATGTTCTGGTGGTACAACATGTATTCCAGCGCGGACTGGAGCGCGACGCCGCGGCCGATGTACC
>DATHRP010000516.1:0-2140 GCA_035465195.1 Afifellaceae bacterium
AGGAAATAGTGCGGCAGCCATTTCAGGAAGGCGCGCGGCTTCGGCGGCAATACGAAGAGCGGCGCGATCTCGATGCGCCCGTTCGGCGCCCAGTCGCCGCGCCTGTCGCGCGTGCCGTAAGGCAGGTCGTCCATCGCCGCCTCTCCGGTTTCGCTCGGCCGTGCCGGCCGGGCGATTTCTTCCGAAAAGCGTAGTCGAAGCAGCCGAAACCTCCAAGACGTCTCCTCGCCGGATCGAACCGGACCCGGCGCCGTAGCGTCCAACGTTCGGCAGCCCGAACGGGCTCCGCAAGTTTCGAGGACCGACCCGTGACCGACGCGATGACCGCATTCGTCTGGATCCTGACCGCCGAGCGGCGCGAGGAAATGATCGCCATCGTCAAGCTGGCGCTCTTAGCGTCGGTGTGAGGGAAGGCCGCCGTTGGTCAGGACGGCGACCCGGAATTGAACCGGTTCCCCACCCATTACGTCCAAGAAACCGGGCCCGTCGGCTGAAAAGGCCGACGACGCAGAAACCGAAGAAAGGAACGTAACAATGAAACTGACACCGATCATAACCATTGCAGCCGTCATCGCATCCACCCTGGCTGTTTCCCACGCCGCGGCGCAGCCGCCGATCCAGGGCAAGCTGCCGTCGAGCCAATATGCCGGAAAATACCGCGGCATGGTTGTCGACCCCGGCGTCATCCGGAAGGCGGCCTGCCCCGACCTTGCCGTGGTCATGGCCGAGAAGAACCGCGGCGGCCAGATCCACATCGTCTACGGCGTCCGCAATGTCGGCAGCGCCGACTATGTCACCGGCCGCAACCAGCAGACGCTGATGGTCAGGACGCCGGGCGGCGTCAGGACGTTCGCGTTCGGCAATCTTCGCGCCGGCGATGTGCGGACCTGGTCCGAAGTCTACAGCCCGTTCGAGTTTCCGTTCACCTACAAGGGCGCCCTGAGCTTCGATCCCGACATCTTTATCGACGGCAACACCCGCAACGACGATTGCAACCGGGCCAACAACCGGGCGCAACTGGTAACGTCGCGCTGAACGGCGGGGCGGGCGGCGAGCGATGCCGCCTGCCCGTCACCTGTCGGCCCGAACATGTGAAATAACGCTCTGAAACGTCTTGCCGGCGCCGAGTCCGGTTTCCAGCCGGTCGACCGGCTGGATTTCGAGATCGAAATCGCCGAACACATCCCGCAGCAGCAATGTGCGTAGTTCGTCCAGCTTCGCCCGCGGCGTGTCCGGCGTCATGACGATCGACATCACGGCCTTGCCCGGCTCGTCTTGGACCACCTGCCAGTCGCCATAGTCGAGGACCTTGGTCATCAGTCTTGCCGTGATGTTCGGCCAGAAGCGACTGCCGTCGCGGCGAACCAGCAGGTTGCGCTCACGGCCGACTACCCGGAGGAACCGGCGCAAGCCGGGACTGCTGCCACGGCCGGGCCGCAGATGTTCCAGGTAGTCACCCGGCCGATAGCGGATCAGCGGCGTGCCGAACCCGTAGAACGGCGTAACGGTGACCGGTTGCAGTTTCCCGCCCGCATCGTCCGCATCCAGATAGACGTTCTCCTCGGCAACCCGGAAACCGCCGGATTTCCCGGCAAGTGCGACGGGGCCGGTCTCCGTCGTCGAATAGATGTCGACCACGACGCAACCCAGTGCGCTGACAATCCGCTGCTTCGTCTCAGGCTGCAGCACCTCGCCGGTGGCGATAACGCAGCGGACATTCCTGAAGGCCCGGCGCTCGCCGCTTTCCAGCCAGTTCAGGACCTGGTTCGGATAACCCACTATATGGGTCGGCATGGCCTGCCGCAGCAGCGCGAGCTGTTCGTCGAGCGCGGCCTCCACGGGGATCATCAGGGTCGCGCCGGGGCTTCCTGCGGCATCGCGATAGAGACCGCCGGTCGAGGTGACCGCGACCGTGCCGACGTCGGCGCGGCCGTGCCAGGAGAGCGCCCGGCCGAGCATGGCCTTTGCCGCGACGCGGGCGAGTGCGGTGCGGCGGATCAAGAGCGGCGTGCCGGTGGTGCCGGACGTTCGGTCGTCCTGCAACGGCCGCATTTCCGGCGGCACGGTCTCTGCATGCAACGCGTCCTCGTTGTCGTGCGCTTCCGAGCGGGTGAGCACCGGCACGTCCAACCAGCCCTCC
>DATHRP010000517.1:0-4246 GCA_035465195.1 Afifellaceae bacterium
TGGCCGGCTCCAGGCCCGGCGGGATTGCCGGTAGAAATTCCAGGCGAATCGTTCCCGGAACATGTTCCAGCGATCGTCGCGGCCAGTAAAGCCCCGAATTGAGGGCGATCGGCAGGCAGGATACGCCGAGCTCCTTGTAGAGATGGACGGCGCCGTACCGATAATGCGGCGCCGCGCCCGGCGGCCGTCTTGTACCCTCGGGAAAGATGATGACCTGCTGGCCGTTGGCGATGGCCTTTCTCGCGTGCACGGTCATTGCGGCCAGCGCCTTGGTACGCTTGCCGCGGTCGACCGGGATCTGTCCGAACTTCAGCAGGTACCAGCCGAACAACGGCATCCACATCAGTTCCCGTTTGAAGATGAAGGCCGGCTTGGCGACCAGCGTGACGACGCGAAGGGTTTCCCACGACGACTGGTGCTTGCAGGCGACAAGGTATCCGCCGTCCGGCCGGTTCTCCAGACCGCCGATCTGTTCGCCGATGCCGCAGATCAACCGATGCCACCAAAGGCTGGAGCGGGCCCAGAATCGCACGACCGGCCAACCCCAGCCCTGTGGCAGCAGCAGAACGGGTGACAGCACGACGCCGAGGATGACGAAGTTCAGGTACAGCGCAATATTGAAAAGAATAGACCGCGCCAGCATGTGCCCCGTTCCTGACCTGTCGATGTTGAGCCCGCCGCGCTCCGGCCGGACGTCCGTCGCCGTTTCCTCTGTTGGTAGGGTTATAAAGACCGGCGGTACTTATCCCAAACGGGCAAGGATATATTTCACATATTCCGTCATCAGCAGCCGGAACGTTGCGAAGTCGTGCGACCAGCCGGCGAGGTCGAGGTCAGGATGCTGGACGGGATAGGCGATCAGGTCGACATCCGGCATTGCTCGACCGAGTTCGGCCATGCTGCGCGGTATGTGATAGGCACTGGTGACCACGATCAGCGACCGGAAGCCGTTGCTCTCGGCCCAATCCCGGCTTTCGGTGGCGTTACCCCTGGTGTTGCGCGCCTCGTATCCGATATCGATACAGCATTGGAAATAGCGGGCCGAACCGGGCAGCGCGCGCTGCAATTGTTCCACGCTGATCTGCTCGTTGACACCGGTTATGAGCAGTTTTCTGGCCGAGCCTTCGGCCAACAGATCGACGGCATCGTTCAGCCTGTGCGGCCCTCCGGTCAGTGCGACGATGGCGTCGGCGCTGGGCGAAGCCGGCGGCTGCGCTGTGCTGACCTGGTCCGCGAAGACCAGGAAGCCGCCCGCAAACGCGGATATGGCGACGACGATCAGCAGACCGCAGATGCGACGGACCCGCCGCGCGAGACCTGGCCGCGAAGCGGTTTCGGTACCGTCATCGGCGATTCGTTTGCGCGGATCGGTCATGGTGATGTTTTGAATCTCGAATCGCTTCAATGCAACCGCTTTCTAGCTGCGCCATTCCAGCTTCAGGAATGCGTTGCTAGCCTTCACGTCGGTTGGGTACGTCTTCTCGATAGTTAATACTTGCTGAATTTAAAATGACTTTGGATTTTATTATCCATCTATTTGCTTCCTGGCGTAATTCCGGCGAAATTCGCGCTGTCACGGCCTGTCTGCGACGTTTGCCGCATGCTTTTATTAAGGTTTCTTGGCGACATTTCGCCCGCTGGCACGACGGCACCCGAGGCGCCGAAGGACGATCATGACGGACACTGAGTTTCAATCAAATGCGCGGCTTCGGATCGCCGCGATCGCATTTTCAGTCTTTTTCGTTTTCGCCAGCCTGGCGACCGGCGGCTACTATCTGCTCGGCCGTACGGCTGACCGCATCACGGCCCGCCAGGCTGAGCAGGCGGCGCTCGCATGGGCCGGGTTCATCGCCACGGAACTGGATCGGATAGAGACAATTGCGGACGGTGCCGACCTGAACGAAGCCGAATCCGAGTTCCTCATCCGTGTGACGGATTTCGGAAACATCTTCCGTTTCAAGCTTTTCGATCGCAATGGCCGTCTGCGCCTCGTTTCCGACGAGGTCGGCGATCCTGATTTCACGACGCCGGCCGGTGAAGATCACAGCGACAGCGCACGAAAGGTGGCCGAAAGCGGACAGTCCTTGACGTCGCTCAACAATGGTACGACCAAGCCTGATCGTCCCGACCTCTATGTCGAGAGCTACGTTCCGGTCATTCGCAATGGCCAGACAGTGGCCGTCGCGGAGGTCTATGTCGACCAGACTGCCCAGAGCGCGGCACTGAAGCGGGAATTCACGCGATTCGGCCTGATCGTCGGCGGCCTCGTCCTGTTCATCATGTCGATCCCGGCGGTCACCCTGTTCAGGAACCTGTCCCAAATGCGCAGGCAGAACGTCGCGCTCGACGCGGAGCGGGAGCGCTCGCAGGAGGCGGCGACGCGCGCCGAGGTTGCCGAGCGCGCGAAGTCGGAATTCCTGGCCAACATGAGCCACGAGATCCGCACGCCGATGAACGGCGTGATGGGCATGGCCGAGTTGCTTGCCAAGACAGAGCTCGATTCCAAGCAGCGCATGTTTACCGACATCATCGTCAAGTCGGGTCATGCGCTTGTGACCATCATCAACGATATTCTCGATTTCTCGAAGATCGATTCCGGCCAGCTCGAGCTCGATCCGATGCCGTTCCGGCTGGCCGATGCGGTCGAGGATGTGGCGGCGTTGATGTCGACGCACGTCAAGGAGAAGGACCTTGAACTGGCCGTCCGGATCCAGCCCGATCTGCCGGAGATGATGGTCGGCGATGTCGGCCGCATCCGCCAGATCGTCACCAACCTTCTCGGCAATGCGGTGAAATTCACCGAGCAGGGACATGTCCTGGTCGACGTGTCGGGCACAGTCACCGGTGAAGACGACGCCAGGACTGCGGAGATTCTGGTCAAAGTCGAGGATACCGGCATCGGTATCCCGGAAGACCAGGTCCAGCGTGTGTTCGAGAAATTCATCCAGGTCGACGGCTCCTCCACGCGAACCCATGAAGGCACAGGCCTTGGCCTGACCATCTCGCAGATGCTGGTCGAAAAAATGGGCGGCGAGATCGGTGCCGAGAGCGTTCTCGGCGAGGGGTCGACCTTCTGGTTCTCCGTGCCGCTGCCGGTGCACGGCGAGGTGCGGCGCAAGCGTCGGGTCCCGATCGACGTCACCGCGTCCCGCGTTCTGGTGATCGACGACAACGAGGTCAACCGGTCGATCCTGCTGGAGCAACTGGGCTCCTGGGGCTTCGACTCCACATCGACGGCTTCCGGCCGCGAAGGTATGGCCGTGCTGCGGCGTGCGAAGGAAATGGGTCGCCCGGTCGACCTGCTGATCCTCGACTACCACATGCCGAAGATGGATGGCGGCCAGGTGGCGCAGGCGGTGCGGGCGGACGACATGATCAGCGATACGCCGATCGTCATGCTGACATCGGTCGACAACATGTCCGACGGACAGGCTTTCCGGAAGCTCGGCGTGGAAGGACACCTCGTCAAGCCGGCACGCTCGACCGTTCTCCTGGAAACGATCATCACGGTCCTGCAGGAATACAAGGCGAAGCATGTGCCGCATGGCGATACGGCGGACGACGGCATGCAGGTAACACGTGCCCAGACCGTATCACGGACGATTGAGGATCTTCAGCACGAGGTGGTCAAGGGCCGCACGGGCCGCACGATCCTCGTTGCCGAGGACAACGAGGTCAACCAGGTCGTCGTCGAGCAGATTCTTGCCGATACCGGACATGCCTACACCATCGTCGAGAACGGCAGGCTGGCGGTCGAGCAGTTCAAGGCCCTTTCGCCGGACCTCATCCTGATGGACGTCTCGATGCCGGAGATGAACGGGCTTGAGGCGACACAGGCGATCCGTGAACTGGAAAAGGCGACCGGCGGGCACGTGCCGATCATCGGCCTCACGGCGCACGCGCTCAAGGGCGACCGGGAAATGTGCATCGAGGCCGGCATGGACGATTATGTTCCCAAGCCGATTTCCGTCTCGAAGCTCAACGAGACCATCCTCACCCATATGGGACCGATCGAGGACAAGCAGACCGCCTGACACCCTTCCAAAGGATCTTCGACGTCAGTCGATCTTCCGCAGGGTGGCATAGACCGTCAGCCGGGCCGTCACCGCAATCAGCAGTCCGGCCGCCAGCACCGTCAGAAAGGCCGCTATCGCCCCTGACCAGTCAAGCGCGAATCCGCCGAACAGGCTACGGATCTGGGCTTCCTCGGGCGTCTGGCCGCGGGTGCCGGCGATGAAGCTTGCCG
>DATHRP010000518.1:0-3604 GCA_035465195.1 Afifellaceae bacterium
CGAGTTTCTGTCCGGGGACGACGGCGGCGAGCGGCGCCTTGAGGTGGAGGTTGATGACGTTCAGTGCCTTGCCCTCCGGCAGGCGGATACGCGTATGCAGGAATGGCCGATCCCATGTCATGGCGCGAGCCCCGCCCTGCGGCGGATCTGCGGCCGCGTAGGTGTAGACCGGCGGCAGCACGATGCTGTGGATATGCTGCGCGGCATGTTCGATCGGCCAGCGGCTCAGGACGACAAGATTGTGCCTGTCGGCAGGGTGGCCGGTCGCCGGGTTCACCGTCGCCGCGCGGTGAAAATCGCGGTAGGCGGTGTCCTCAAGCAACTGGTCCAGGGCTACCAGTCGTCTTTGCGCGTGCTTTTGCGGGCGGGCCGCATCGATTTCCTGCAGACACAGAACGTCGGCGTCCACGCGCTGCAATTGCGGGCGGAGGATGGCCAGACGCTGCCGCAAACGGTCCGCATCGTCGTCCCGGTTTCCGAGATTTTCGAGATTGAACGTGGCAATGCGCATTGCGACCGGCTGATCCGTCTCCCGATTCTCGCTATCGCAAGTCGTCCGACGTCCGCTTGATACATGTCAAGTCAGCCGGCAGGCCGATGACGCACATTGACCAAAACTTCTGCCGAGCCAGGCATCGGCCGGAACACAGACCATGGTGGAAGCGCTCAGCTATGTGCATGGGACCGACCCGGTCCCCCTTTCGGGCGAGACGATCGGACAGGTGTTCGATCGCATCTGTTCGGAATATCCGGACGGCGAAGCTCTTGTCGTAAGTCACCAGGACGTCCGCTGGACCTGGCGCGAGCTCCGCCAGAAGGTCGACCGGCTGGCTGCCGGATTTGCCGCGCTGGGACTTGCACCCGGCGACCGGTTGGGCATATGGGCGCCAAACAATTCGGAATGGGTGCTGACACAATTCGCGACGGCGAAGGCCGGGCTTATCTTGGTCAACATCAACCCGGCCTATCGGTTGAACGAGCTTGAATTCGCGCTCAAGACAGCGGGATGCAAGGCGCTGATCACGGCGCCGCGCCTGAAATCCAGCAATTATATCGAAATGCTCCACGACCTGTTGCCGGGCATCGCTAAAAGCGAACCCGGCCAACTGGATTCAGCGGTGCTCCCGGAGCTGAAATGGGTCATCAGGCTCGGCGCGGAAGAGACGACGGGGATGCTCAATTTCGATCGTATCCCGAACCTTGCCGATGAATCGCATCGGGCGCAGATCGACACCCTTGCGAACCGTCTGCAGTTCGACGATCCGATCAACATCCAGTTCACCAGCGGGACAACCGGAACGCCGAAAGCCGCGACGCTAACCCACCACAATATCGTCAACAACGCCTTCTTCGTCGGCCGGCAAATAGCCTTCACGCCCGACGACCGGCTGCTCATCCCGGTTCCGATGTACCATTGCTTCGGCATGGTGCTCGGCACCCTGCTCTGCCTCGTACACGGCGCGACGATGGTGCTCGCCTCGGAAAGCTTCGAACCGCACGCGGTTCTGGAGGCGATCGAAGCCGAAAAATGCACCGCCCTGCATGGCGTGCCGACCATGTTCATCGGCGAGCTTTCTGACGAGGATTTCGCCCGCTTCGACCTGTCGTCCCTGCGCACCGGCATCATCGCCGGAGCGCCCTGCCCCGTCGAACTGATGAAAAGGCTGATCGGCGAAATGGGCCTGGAGCAGATCACCATCGCCTACGGCATGACGGAGACCGGGCCGGTCAGCTTCCAGACCTCAGTCGACGATCCGGTCGACCGGCGGGTAGAGACCGTCGGCCGGGTCCTCCCCCATATCGAGATCAAGATCACCGACGAGGAGAACCGCGTCGTTCCGCGCGGCACGCCCGGCGAATTGAAGACCCGCGGCTACTGCGTGATGCCGAAATACTGGGCTAATCCGGAAAAGACGGCGGACGCGATCGACGAGGCCCGATGGATCGCCAGCGGCGACATCGCGACGATCGACGAGGATGGCTATTGCCGGATCGTCGGCCGTATCAAGGACATGCTGATCCGCGGCGGCGAGAACATCTATCCGCGCGAGATCGAGGAGTTCCTCTATACCCATCCGAAGGTCGACGAGGTCGAGGTGATCGGCGTGCCCGATGTAAAGTACGGCGAGGAGGTCTGCGCCTGGATCAAGCTGCGCGAGGGCGAAACAGCCAGCGAGGAGGAGATCAGGGATTTCTGCAAGGGCCACATCGCCCATTTCAAGATCCCCCGGTACATCCGCTTCGTCGAGGACTTCCCGATGACGGTCACAGGAAAGGTGCAGAAGTTCAGGATGCGCGAGATCATGGCGAAGGAGCTTGGCGCCGATGCAGCGTGATGCCGCGGGCGAGCGGGTCTGTTCGTTCGAGATCCGCCGTCACGCCTGCCTCGGAGCGGATGGCAAGCCGGTCGGCGACCTGCCCGACTTCGCGAATGACCGCGAGACGCTGGTGGCTCTCTATCGCGGTCTAGTCCTGACACGCCTGTTCGACGAAAAGGCCATTTCACTGCAACGAACGGGACGGCTCGGCACCTACGCCTCGTCGCTCGGTCAGGAGGCCGTCAGCATCGGTGCCGCTGCGGCCATGCAGCCGGACGACGTGTTCCTGCCGTCGTTCCGCGAACAGGGCGGTCAGCTGTGGCGCGGCGTCCGCCCGGTGGAACTGCTGCAATATTGGGGCGGCGACGAGCGCGGCAGCGACTTTCGCGACCATCGGCATGATTTTCCCATTTCCATTCCGGTTGCCAGCCATGTGCCGCATGCCTGTGGCGTCGCCCTTGCGATGAAGCTGCGCAAAGAGACGCGCGCGGCGCTGGCGATCTTCGGCGACGGGGCGACGTCGAAGGGCGATTTCTACGAGGCGATCAATGTCGCCGGCGTCTGGGAGCTGCCGGTGGTCTTCATTGCCAACAACAATCAATGGGCGATCTCGGTGCCGCGCAACCGTCAGACGGCCGCCGAAACCCTGGCGCAGAAGGCCATTGCCGCCGGCATCACCGGCGTTCAGGTCGACGGCAACGACGTTGTCGCCGTCAGGCAGGTTTGTGTCGACGCGTTGGAGCGGGCTCGCCGGGATGGCCGCCCGACGCTGATCGAGGCCCTGACCTTCCGCATGGGCGACCACACCACCGCCGACGATGCCCGGCGCTACCGGCCGGACGACACGGTCAGCCCCCACTGGAAGGAGGACCCTATCTCCCGGTTGCGGACATTCCTTACCGAAACGCAGGACTGGTCGCATGACGACGAGGAAAAGCTGATCGGGGATTGCCGCACGGACATCGAAAAAGCCACGAAAGCCTATCTGGCGATTGCGCCGGAGCCACCCCAGGCAATGTTCGATTCCCTGTTCAAGACCTTGCCGGGATCTCTTGAAAAACAGCGATCCTTTGCCGCTTCGGAGTCGGGTCAAGATGGCTGAGCTCACGCTGGTCGGGGCCGTTCGGACCGCCCTTGGCCGGGCGATGGAGGAAGACGACAGCGTCGTCGTGCTCGGCGAGGATGTCGGCCGCGACGGCGGCGTATTCCGCGCGACCGAAGGGCTGATCGACCGTTTCGGCGCGGAGCGTGTGCGCGACACGCCGCTTTCCGAAGCGCTGATCGCC
>DATHRP010000519.1:0-13927 GCA_035465195.1 Afifellaceae bacterium
AGCGCGGCGCTCAATGCGCGCCTCGTCTTGCTGCTCGCCAACCATGTCGGCGATATGGATGTGCTGGAGCAGGCCCTGAAGCGGGCGAGGGCGGCGAAAGCTTAGTTCGCATTTTACGGATCACGCCCGCCGCAAGCGCAAACCGCCCCCCGGCGGGAGCCGGACGGCGGTCTGCAAGGGATGCTGCATCATCCGTTAGTTGGCAGAAGCCTTGGCGTTATTCACCATGTCGATACAGACTTCGGTGTCGCCCTTGGCGCCGGCCGACGCAGCCCGCGCGAGAATGGCGCGCGCATTGTCGATATTCGGGTCGTCGGTGTTCTGGGCTTCCAGCTCGTCGATATCGGACTGAACGTCCATGATCGCCGCTTCGCACCGGTAACCGGTGTCGATCTGGGCGCGCTGTTCGTCAGTTACCATCATCGGTTCTGCCGATCCTTCCACCCAGCCGGCCGGCCCCTTTGCCGCTTCAACGGTCTGAAGACAGCCGCTGATGTCACCTTCGCCGCCCTGGTAAGCCGCGCGTAGCAGGATTGCCCTGGCGCGCTCGATATCGGGATCGTCGACGTTCTGGGCTTCCTTGGCTTCAACGGCGGCCTGAACCTTGGCGATTTCGGCCTCGCAGGCATTGTCCTGCGCCCAGGCCGGAGTGGCCATCATCAGGATTGCGGCTCCGGTCAATAAATGAATGCGCATGATAATACTCCTCCTATTAATTCTGCATATGCCGGTGGCGCGTTTCGCCTCCGGCTTAGGCCCGACCAACAACAGGATCGCTGCTTCGTTCCGACCGGTTCGAACAACAAGATGTGATGAAACTTTTTGGAGCCCGGATAGAGAGCGAATTCGCAATCCGGACTTCGGTTTCAGCCCGCCGCCGGCCGGCTCTGCGCGCGCAGCGGAAGCGTGAACGCAAGCAGGAAGCTGATATTGAGCACGGCGTTGAGCGGCGCTCCGGCCGCCAGCGAACCGGCGCTGTCGATCAGGAACCAGGCACCGACACTCGTCAGGATCATGGTCCGCGCCAGCTCCGGGTCGCGCGGGTAAAGCCGGGTGACGACGAGCCACAGCATCAGGCCCCAGCCGACCATCAGGCCACCGCCGATGGCGCAGACGAGACGTGTCGCCGGCGCCGACAGGCTTTCGCCGCCGTCGACCGGCCAGAAGATCAGGTCGATGAGGAATTCCAGCGGCATGGCCGTCGCCGGGTGTGCGCCGAGCAGCGACAGGAAGCCGAAGCCGACAACGAGGGCCGCGGCCGTTTTCATGATCGTGACTGATGTCGAGGGGGACATGGTCCGTCTCCGTTATTCGTTGGTCATGGCGCCAAGGATGATGGCTCGCCGCTCACGGAACAATTACCTCCCGGGTAAGTGTCGCGCCGCCGTCGATGCTTATGATGGGCTGCACGCGAAGCTGGAGAGAAGGGCGATGGAGCAGACATTCGGAGCGATACTCAGGGACTGGCGGAACCAGCGCCGGATGAGCCAGCTCGACCTCGGCCTGGCGGCCAACGTCTCGGCGCGGCACATTTCTTTCTTGGAGACGGGGCGGGCGAAGCCGAGCCGGCCGATGGTGATCCAGCTTTCGGAGACGCTGGAGGTGCCGCGCAACGCCCGCAACGCGCTGTTGAACGCGGCCGGGTTCGCCTCCGCCTATCGCAGCCGCGGCCTCGATGCCGAAGAGATGGCGCATGTCCGGGCCGCGGTGGACTGGATGGTCGAGCGTCATGATCCGTTCCCGGCGATCGTTCTCGACAGGCACTGGGCCGTGGTCTCGGCGAACCGCTGCGGGCTGATGCTGCTCGGCAGTGTCGGCATGGCGATCGGCGACAGCCTGCTCGACGCGCTGACGCGGGAGGAAGACATGCGGGCTGCGATCGTCAACTGGCCGGAGGTCGCACATCATACGGTGACGCGGCTTCGCACAGAGAGCGCGCATCTGGGCGGCGACCCGGTTCTGGACAGGGGCGCGGACACGCTTGCCCGGGAATGCGCCGGGCATCCGCACGGCAACGGCCCGCTGCCCGCGGTCGTTCCGGCCATCTATCGCGCCGGGGGCATGGATCTGTCGCTGTTTTCCACCATCGCCCAGTTCGGCTCGGCGGAAGACATCGCGCTGGCCGATCTGAAGATCGAGCTGATGTTCCCGGCCGACGAGGCGACGCGGCAGGCGCTGATGGCAATGGAGACGGTTACGGCCTGACCGTCCGCCCAGCGCCAGGACCGGCGGGCCTACTCCGCCGCCTCGACCTTCAGCACACCGCGGCGGATCTGATCCTCCTCGATGGATTCGAACAAAGCGCGGAAATTGCCCTCGCCGAAACCGTCATCGCCCTTGCGCTGGATGAATTCGAAGAAAATCGGGCCGATTACCGTCTTGGAGAAGATCTGCAGCAGGATCTTCGTCTCGCCGCCGTCGACCACGCCTTCGCCGTCGATCAGGATGCCGTGCTTCTTCATGCGCTCGACCGGCTCGTCGTGACCTGTGACGCGCTCGAAGCTCTGCTCGTAGTAGACGTCCGGCGGGCCGGGCATGAATTTCAGGCCGTTCTCGGCGAGCCGGTCGGTGGCGGCATAGATATCCTCGGTGCCGACGGCGATATGCTGGATGCCCTCGCCATTGTAGCGCTTCAGATATTCCTCGATCTGGCTCTTCTCGTCGGCCGATTCGTTGATCGGGATGCGGATCTTGCCGCAGGGCGAAGTCAGCGCGCGCGAGAACAGGCCGGTCAGCTTGCCCTCGATGTCGAAGAAGCGGATCTGCCGGAAATTGAACAGGTTGGCGTAGAAGCGGAACCAGGTGTCCATGTTGCCGCGCCGGACATTGTGGGTCAGGTGATCGAGATAATAGAAGCCGACGCCTTCGGGCATCGGGTCGGGCTCGCCGAGCCAATCGAATTCCTGTCCGTAGGGCGAACCTTTTTCACCGTATGTGTCGACGAAATAGATCAGCGATCCGCCGATGCCGCGGATGGCCGGCGCCTCGATCGCCTTGTCGTCGCCCTCGTAGGGCTCCGCGCCGAGCTTCACCGCATGATGGAAGGCGTGCTTCGCATCGACGACGCGCCACGCCATGGACGGCGCGCACGGTCCGTGCTCGGCGACGAAGCGCGCGGCGAACGAAGTCGGTTCGGCATTGACGAGATAATTGATGTCACCCTGACGCCAGACCGTGATGTCCTTCGATCCGTGCCGGGCAACGGGAACATATCCCATCCGCTCGAACAGGCTGTTGAGCTTCTCCGGTTCGGGATGGGCGAACTCGACGAATTCGAAGCCGTCGGTGCCTGCGGGGTTTTCGTCGCTGATGGTCGCCGGCGGAGCGTCGTGCGGGAAGGGACCCATGATAGTCCTCCTCGAATGGCAATTCACGTTTGATGCACATTATCGCCGGAAAGTCATGCAATGAGCTTGCAATTTAAGCGCTGATTAGCAAAATAATGCGAGTTTCGTGCGTCAAAGGATTGTTTCATGAATGATCATGACGGACTGGACCTGTACGATCGCAAGATCCTCGCTCTGCTGCAGGGCGATGCGCGGCTGACCAACAACGACCTGTCGGAAGCGGTGCACCTTTCGCCGTCGCAATGTTCGCGCCGGCGCGCGCGGCTGGAGCAGGACGGCTACGTGCGCGGCTACCATGCGCACCTGGACGGCGAAAAGGTCGGCTACGGCATGGTCAACCTGATCAGCGTCACCATCGCCACGCACAACCGCAACAATGCAAAGCGCTTCGCCGACCTGATCGGCCGTTTGCCGGAAGTGCAGGAGGCCTACGCCCTGACCGGCGAGATGGACTACCTGATCAAGGTCGTCACGCCGGACCTGAAGAGCCTGTCGGATTTCGTTTCCGACGTACTGCTGCGCGACGATTCCGTGCAGCACGTGAAGACGGCAATCGTGCTGGAAACGCTGAAGGACACCACCGCGCTGCCGATGGAGTGACGGCGGGACGCCCGAGGTGGTCCGCTCACCGACGTTGGGCTAAAACGGCGAACCTGATTCTTTGCGGCAAATTCGGACAGGGGGCTGCCGATGGATATGATATCGCTCGACAACCTGTTCACCCTCGCCATGCTGATCCTTCTGCAGGCGGTGCTCGGTTTCGACAACCTGCTCTACATCTCGATCGAATCGAAGCGCGTTCCGGCAGAGCATCAGCGCAAGGTGAGGCGGCTCGGCATCGGGCTTGCCATCCTGCTCAGGATCGCGCTCCTGTTCGTCGTCATCGAGTTGATCGATGCCTTCCAGGAGCCGTTCTTCGGCATTCACCTGAGCGGGATATTCGAGGGCGAGGTCACGGGTCACGCGCTAATCGTGTTCGGCGGCGGCGGTTTCATCATCTACACGGCGATGAGGGAGATCTACCACATGGTGTCGCTGGAAGACCTCGAGCACGAAGCGTATGGCGCGAGCCGGCGGTCGGTGGCCGGAGCGGTCACGCTTATCGTGCTGATGAACCTCGTCTTCTCGTTCGACTCTATCCTCTCGGCGCTGGCGCTCACCAAGGTGTTCTGGGTGATGGCCACGGCGATCGTCATTTCCGGCGTCCTGATGATGGTGCTCGCCGACGAGGTGGCGGGGTTCCTCGCCCGCAACCGCACCTACGAGGTGCTCGGCCTTTTCATCCTGTTCATTGTCGGCGTCATGCTGGTTTCGGAGGGCGGCCATCTCGCCCACATCCGGCTGTTCGACGTGCCGGTGGAACCGATGGCGAAGAGCACGTTCTACCTGGTGCTCGGCGTGCTGGTTATTGTCGAGATCGCGCAGGGGCGTTACCAGAAGAAAATTCTCGCCCGGAAGCAGGCCGAGATCGAAGCCGGCGGAACGTTACCGCACTGATGCCTCGGCGAACCGCATGGACCCACGGAGCCGGGTATAGCCGCGATGCACAGTAAACGGGGGACGGACATGCCCGGTCTTCGACTGATCCGCATTTGCGTGCTTGTCGCCGCCGCGGTCATAGTGACCGCGGGCGGCACCGTGGTCCGGGCGCAGCAGGAGACCGGCGTGCGCCTTGCGCTCGACAGGGGCATCGACGGTCTTGCCGCTCCCTTCCTCGTGGCGCTCGACAAGGGCTACTACAAGGAGGCCGGGCTTGCGGTGACGGTCGAGCCAGACGCCGGCGTCAGCGAGAGCCTGTCGCGCGTCGCCTCGGGCGAGGTGCAGATGGGCGTGGCCGACATCAACGCCGTGGTGCGGTACCGCAGCGGCGCCGATCCGGTCGACATCAAGGCGATCATGATGATCCAGGACCTGGCGCCCTACGCGATCGTCGGGCGCCGCAGCCGCGGCGTGGCATCCGTCGCGGACCTCGAAGGCCGCTCGCTCGCCATGACGCCGACCGACCTCGTTTTTCCCCTGTGGCCTCTCGTGGCGCGCGCCGGCGGGATCGACGCCAACCGCGTCGCGCTGAAAAGCGTCGGCGTAGCGCTCAGGGAGGAGATGCTCGTACAGGGCGAGGTCGACGCGGTGCTGGGCACTGTGCTGGCGTCTGTCGTGATCCTCGAGCAGGCCGGCGTGCCGGCCGACGACCTGTCGGTCATCCTCTTGTCGGGAAACGGGCTGGAGCTCTACGGCGATGCGGTGATCGTCAATCCGGACTTCGCCAAGGAGAAGCCGGAGGCGGTCAGGGCGTTCGTGAAGGCGACGATCAGGGGCATGCGCGATACCATTGCGGATCCTGCCGCCGGCATCGAATCGGTGCTGTGGCGCAACTACGACACCCGCAGGAGCGAGGAGGTCCCACGGGTGTCGCTGGTCATCGACGAGGTGATCGATACCGGCTGGGTGCGGGAGAACGGTTTCGGCGGCGTCGACATGGACAGGCTCGGCCGGTCCATCGAACAACTCGCGTTCGCGTACGGTTTCGGCGACGCGGTCAAGGCCGAAGACGTGTTCACGGATGCCTTCCTGCCGCCGAAGGACGAACGCATGCTGCGTTGACGCAGATGTCCGGCCGCGTGCGCTAGCCGCCCGAGCGCTGCCAGATCTCCGTTTCGCCCACCGTATCGATCCGCCGATAGGGAGCGAAGGCGGCGGCGAACCGCTCGTCGCCGGCAAGGTATTCGAGGAAGGCGTCGCCGAGATAGGTTTCCACCAGGATGATGTCCGGCCTGTTGGCGATCAGGTCGTCGACGATCTGCCGGCGGACTTCCGCCAGCGCCTGTCTTGCCTCGTCGCGGAGCGCCGGATCCCCGGCCTGCAGGCTGAGCCGCATCGCGCCGTAGAACGACCAGAGGTGAGGGTAGCGGACGCTCCAGTCCGCCCCGGCCAGGTTGACCAGCGGGAAGCCGGTCTGCAGCACGCTCGACCAGCCGGCGATGCGGCGGCCCAGAAGCCGGTCGCCGTGCGCGGCGAGCAGGCGCTCCGTCTCGGCATCGGCGCCGCCGCTGCGGATCAGCGGATCGGCGACTGCGACGATCATGGCGAAGGCAAGTGCGGCGGCGGGCAGTGCAGGCCGGCCGGGCCGCATCAGGTCGCCGGCATAGAGGGCGGCGGCAACGAGGGCGCAGGAAACGACCGGCACGATCTGGTAATGCCAGGCCTTGCCCTGGACGAGATAGGAGACCAGGAATCCGGCGGCCGCCGCGGATGCGACGGCGAGGGCGCGGCCGCGGTCATCGACCGGCCGGAGCCACTTTGCCAGGACGAGCGGGAAGGCGAGGAATATGGCCGCCCCGGCAATCTTCATCGGCGCTGCGAACTGGTGACCGACGCCGATATAGAAGCGGCTTGCCAGCGGCAGCACGGTCTCCAGGTAAGCCGGGTGGCGGAGCCAGATCAGCGCCAGGTAGGCGAGGCAGCCGAGCGCGATCGCCAGGTGTTCCGGCGCAAACAGGATGCGCGGCGCCTTCGACGGCGGCCCGCCGGCGATGCGGGCGAAGGCGACCATGGCGGGCACGGCCAGGAAGTAGGGTTTCAGTGCCAGGCCGAGCACCGCGAACGTGCCGACCGCGAACCGCTCTGCGAACGAGACTCGGGCGGCCGCCGGCAGCGCCGACATGAGCACGTACGGCATGGCGAAGACCATGGCGAGCTGTTCGCGTTGGCCGAAATCGGCGAACGGCACGAGGAACAGCGCCGCGAAGATCGCCAGCGCCAGCACGCAGGTCTCGCGGATATTGAGCGGCATCTTCAGCACGAACCGCAGGCTCCAGGCGAGCGAAAGCGCGATCAGCAAGGCGACGTAGACGAACAGCGCGCGCTGCCCGTCGAGCCATCCTGCCTGTTCGATCAGCGTCGCCGGGACGGTGAGGTAGAAGGCGAGCGGCGGATTGACCTCCATAATGTCGCGGTAGAGCTCCGCGCCGCCGAGCCATTTGCGGGTCGCGAACAGGTACCAGCCGACATCGGTGGCGACGGTCGAGGGCAGCAGGAAGGTGAGCGAGACGGCCCACAGCGCCGCGAGCGCGATCGAAAGCCAGGCGACTTGCCTGGCTGACAGGCTGCTTGCGTCCGGCTGATCGGGCGTGCGGCCGGATGCGGCGGCCTCATCCGTTATCGCGTTCATCGGCACTCTCCGCCGCGCGGACGGCGGTCCTGAGCGAAGGCCGCGATGCGCCGGCCGGCTCGGCCACGCCGTGCATTTCCCGGATGATGTAGAGCGGCCGGCCTTTCACCTCGGTATAGGTGCGGCCGAGATATTCGCCGAGGATGCCGACCGACAAGAGGTTGACGCCGCCGAAGAACAGGATCAGCACGACCAGAGAGGCGAAGCCCGGCACGTCGACGCCGTAGATCAGCGTGCGCAGGATCAGGAACCCGGCATACGCGAATCCGACGAAGGCGATGATCGCACCGACATAGGACCAGATGCGCAGCGGCACAGTGGTCGAGGAGGTGATGCCGTCGATGGCGAAATTCCAGAGCTTCCAGTAGCTCCAGCTCGTCTCGCCGGCGGCGCGCTGCTCACGCGAGAAGGGCAGCGAGCATTGCCGGAAGCCGACCCATGCGAACAGGCCCTTCATGAAGCGGGCGCGCTCGGGGAAGCGGTTCAGCACTTCCACCACGTCGCGGCTCAAGAGCCGGAAGTCGCCGGCATTCTGCGGGATCGGCCGGTCGGCCATAGCGTTGAAGATCCGGTAGAACTGACGCGCCGTGAAGCGCTTCGCCCAGCTGTCCGTCGAGCGGTCGGCGCGGGCGGCATAGACGACGTCGTAGCCCTCGGCCCACTTGGCGATCATGTCGGGGATCAGCTCCGGCGGGTCCTGCAGATCGACATCGATCGGGACCACCGTCTCGCCGGCGGCATGGGCTAGGCCGGCGGCAAGTGCCTGGTCCTTGCCGAAGTTGCGCGACAGGGTGATGATCGAGATGCGGCCGTCGGCCTTGCGCCGCTCCTCCAGCACCTTCAGCGTGCTGTCGCGGGAGCCGTCGTCGACGAACAGGATTTCGTAGCTCACGTCCGGCCCGCGCTCCTTCACGATGCCGTCGAGGATCGGAACCGTGCGCTCCAGGAACGGGTCGATGCTGTCCTCCTCGTTGTGCACCGGCACGACGAGGCTGATCAGAAGCGGGAGCGGCTTTGCGGCGGACTTTCTGGCCATCCGTCTGCGATAGACGATGGTGGCTAATTTTTCATGAAAGCCGCCGGTTTCCGGGGCTTCGAAGAGGCCCGACGTACTGCGGTCGCCATTGCGTGGAGCCGGCGATGGCGCATACCATGGGCGGGGTGACGCAGACAGGCCACGGGAAGGGGTACGGTGGCCTGTAGGCTTCCCGTGCGAACGGAACCCATTCTGGCGTGGCGATGACACAGTCCGGCGATCCGCTGCTCCAGCCCTACAGGCTGAAGCATCTCACCCTGCGCAACAGGCTGATGTCGACGGCGCACGAGCCGGCCTATTCCGAAGACGGAATGCCGACGGACCGCTACCGGCTTTATCACCTGGAGAAGGCGAAGGGAGGCATCGCGCTCACTATGACGGCAGGCTCGGCGCTGGTCTCGCGCGACAGCCCGGCGGCATTCGGCAACCTGCACGGCTACCGCGACGAGATCGTGCCGTGGCTGAAGCGGCTCACCGACGATTGCCACGAGGCCGGCGCGGCGGTGATGATCCAGATCACCCATCTCGGCCGGCGGACCAACTGGAACCATTCCGACTGGCTGCCTGTGCTTGCGCCATCGCCGATCCGCGAACCGGCGCACCGGTCCTTTCCCAAGGCGGCGGAGGACTGGGACATCGACCGGATCGTCGCCGACTATGCCGACACGGCCGAGCGCATGCAGGCGGCGGGGCTCGACGGGATCGAGCTGGAGGCCTACGGCCACCTGATGGACCAGTTCTGGTCGCCGGCGACCAACCTGCGCGACGACGATTACGGCGGATCGCTGGACAACCGGCTGCGGTTCACAAACCGCGTACTGGAGGCGATCCGTGAGCGTGTGGGGCCGGATTTCATCGTCGGCATCCGCATGGTCGCCGACGAGGACTGGGACAAGGGGCTCTCCCGGGAGGAGGGGGTGGAGATCGCCCGCCGTCTGGCCTCGTCCGGCGACGTCGATTTCCTCAACATCATCCGCGGGCATCTGGAGACCGACGCCGGCCTCAGCAAGGTGATCCCGATCCAGGGCATGGCGTCGGCGCCGCATCTCGATTTCGCCGGCGAGGTCAGGGCGGAAACGAAGTTCCCGGTGTTCCATGCCGCCCGCATCGCCGACGTCGCGACCGCGCGGCATGCCATCGCCGAGGGCAAGCTCGACATGGTCGGCATGACCCGGGCGCACATCGCCGATCCGCATATCGCCAACAAGGTGGCTGAGGGCCGCGAGGACGATATCCGCCCCTGCGTCGGCGCGACCTACTGCCTGGACCGCATATACGAGGGGCACGAGGCGCTCTGCATCCACAATGCCGCGACCGGCCGGGAGGCGACCATGCCGCACGTGATGCGGCCGGCGGACGGCCCGAGGAAGCGCGTCGTCGTGGTCGGCGCCGGCCCGGCCGGGCTGGAAGCCGCGCGGGTATCCGCCGAGCGCGGCCACGCGGTTACCGTGTTCGAAGCGGCCGGCGAACCGGGCGGGCAGGTGCGGTTGGCCGCCCGTTCCCCGCGGCGGCGGGAGCTGATCGGCATCGTCGACTGGCGGATGGCGCAGTGCGAGAAGCGGAATGTCACGTTCCGATTCAACACGCTTGCGGAAGCCTCTGATATTGAAGCGGTAAATCCTGACGTGGTGATCGTCGCCACCGGCGGTCTGCCGAACACGGAATTCCTGGAAAGCGGCTCCGAGCTCGTCGCCTCCTCATGGGATATCCTGTCGGGTGATGCGCCGATCGGGACGGACGTGCTGCTGTTCGACGACAATGGCGGCCATCCGGGTTTCCAGGCGGCCGAGATGATCGCCGGCGCCGGCGCGGCGCTGGAGATCGTTACGCCGGAACGGTTCTTCGGCGCCGAAATGGGCGGCCTCAACCACGTGCCCTATGCCCGTGCCTTCATCGACGCCGGCGTGCGGATCACCATCAATTCAAGGCAGATGGAAGTCCGCCGCGACGGCAACCGCCTGTCGGCCGCCATCGGCAGCGACTACAGCGACCGGATCGACTGGCGGCAGGTCGGGCAGGTGGTGGTCGAGCACGGCACCCTGCCGCTCGATGATCTCTATTTCGCGCTGAAGCCCGGCTCGCGCAATCTCGGCGCGGTGGACTACCGGGCGATGATCGACGGCGGCGATCCGTTGCCGGAGGCCAATACGGACGGCGGCTACAGCCTGTTCCGGATCGGCGACGCCGTGTCGTCACGCAACGTCCATGCGGCGATCTACGATGCGCTGCGGCTCTGCAAGGGGTTGTAAAGGCGCATTTGAGCAAATCCCTGTTTTGTCTTGAGAATTCCCTGTTTTCACTGCCGCCAATTCCCTGTTTTCAGTCGCAGGGAATTTCCGCGCAAGTCACTGATATACAACTGGAATTATCGACAAAATTGCCCGCGGGAGGGCCGAAATCGCGCAGATTCCCTGTTATTTCCCTGTTATTTTGCTGGCGATGACGCGGCGGCGGCGTCTTTGACGTTGCCCAAACCGGCCGCTTCACCTATGTGATCGGCACATTTCTCATTCATTGCAGCAAACAGGACAGCGGCACGCCATGGCGCGGCAATTCATCTATCACATGTCCGGCCTTTCGAAGGCCTATTCCGGGGGCAAGAAGGTTCTCGACAACATCCATCTCTCGTTCTACCCGGACGCCAAGATCGGCATCCTTGGCCCGAACGGCGCGGGCAAGTCGACCCTGCTCAAGATCATGGCCGGGCAGGAGAAGGAGTTTACCGGCGAGGCCTGGGCGGCCGACGGCGCAACCGTCGGTTACCTGCCGCAGGAGCCGGAGCTCGATGCGTCCAAGGACGTGCGCGGCAACGTGATGGAGGGCGTCGCCGACAAGCAGGCGATCCTCGACCGCTACAACGAGCTGATGATGAACTATTCCGACGAGACGGCGGAAGAGGCGTCGAAGCTGCAGGACCAGATCGACAGCGCCAATCTGTGGGACCTGGATTCCAAGGTGGAAATGGCGATGGACGCGCTGCGCTGCCCGCCGGCGGACGCCGACGTCAGCGTGCTGTCGGGCGGCGAGAAGCGCCGCGTGGCGCTCTGCAAGCTGCTGCTCGCCGAGCCCGACCTGCTGCTCCTCGACGAACCGACCAACCATCTCGATGCTGAGACCGTGGCCTGGCTTGAAAAGCACCTGGTCGTCTATCCGGGCGCCGTGCTGATCATCACCCACGACCGCTATTTCCTCGACAATGTGACCGGCTGGATTCTCGAGCTCGACCGCGGCCGCGGCGTGCCCTACCGGGGCAACTATTCCGCCTCCCTGGAGGCCAAGGCCACGCGCTTCGCCCAGGAGGAGCGCGAGGACGCGGCGCGGCAGAAGGTCATCGAGCGCGAGCGCCAGTGGATGGCGCAGAGCCCGCGCGCCCGGCAGGACAAGTCGAAGGCGCGCATCAAGGCCTATGACGAATTGCTCAAGGCGAACGAGGCGCGGCTGCAATCGCGCGACGCGCAGATCGTCATCCCGCCCGGGCCGCGGCTCGGCGACACGGTGATCGACGTGGACGGTATCAGCAAGGGTTACGGCGACAGGCTTTTGATCGACGACCTGTCGTTCAAGCTGCCGCCGGGCGGCATCGTCGGCGTGATCGGGCCGAACGGCGCCGGCAAGACGACGCTTTTCCGGATGATCACCGGGCAGGAGGAGCCGGACAAGGGCACCGTTCTGGTCGGCGACACGGCGGTGCTCGGCTATGTCGACCAGTCGCGCGACGCGCTCGATCCGAACAAGACCGTCTGGGACGAGATTTCCGAGGGCGCGGAGGTGATCCATCTCGGCAAGCGCGAAATCAATTCGCGCGCCTATACCGGCGCCTTCAACTTCAAGGGCGGCGACCAGCAGAAGCCGGTCGGCAAGCTGTCGGGCGGCGAGCGTAACCGCGTCCACCTGGCGAAGATGCTGAAGTCGGGCGCCAACGTGCTGCTGCTCGACGAGCCGACCAACGACCTCGACACCGAGACGCTGGCGGCGCTGGAGGAGGCGCTGGAGGATTTCGCCGGCTGCGCCGTCATCATCAGCCACGACCGCATGTTCCTCGACCGTCTGGCCACCCACATCCTCGCCTTCGAGGGCGATTCCCACGTCGAATGGTTCGAGGGCAACTTCGAGGCCTACGAGGAAGACAAGAAGCGCCGGCTCGGCGTCGATGCCGTGGAGAACCCGCGCCGCATCAAGTACAAGCCCCTGACCCGCTAGCGCCGCAGGAACGCGAACAGAATCTGCGGGTCCTGTACGAGGTAGAAGATGCGCTCCGGCGTCGGGTCGGTGATGTGGACGCGGATGCGGGCGGCCTTTTCCGGATCGACGTGGCCGCTGTGGAACTGGATCCGGTCATAAGGTTCGAACTGACGGACGTTGCGGGCAAAATCGTCCGACTCCACGTCCGGCGGCGCGGCGCCGATCTGGTTGAACGACAGGCCGTCGCTGTAGACGCTCGGCCGGTTCAGGATTTCCTGGAGTTCCAGGTCGAAGCCGGCCCAGATGCGCCGGGTTCGGTTGCGGACCAGCTTGACGAGTGTAAGGGCGCGCGATTCCTCCATTTGGTCAGCCCCGGGCGCGGCATCCGTCGGCCCGTGCCGGCGGATCACCAGTGTCACCGGGCCGGTCTCGAAGATCTCCTCCTCCAGGACGACCGGGTCGATGGACGATCCGGTGCCGGTGACGGAGAGGATCCTGAAGCCGCCCAGTTCGTCGGAAAAGCTGAAATTACCGGCCCGGAACGGCTCGGCGCGGGCGCGATCGGCAGCGATGTCTGCCAGCACCAGACAGGACAGCGCGGCGATCGTTCGCTGAAGGAGGCCGGCCGATATCATGCGTTTCCATCCCGGTCGCCCGCCATCATGGCGAGTTTGCCGGGGGGTGCAAGCGCCTAATCGGCCATGGTCTCGATCGCCGCGAAGCCTTCCGGCGCCTCGCCTGCGTCGAAGGGCGTGGTGACTTCCACGAAGGTGTCCGGATAGAAGCCGTTGAAATGGGTCCTGAGCGACAGCGAGTAGGCGCCGATATGGCCGATCTCGATCCAGTCGCCGGTGTCCACCGTTTCCGGCAGCCAGAAGGGGCGGGTCAGGATGTCGACGCTGTCGCAGGTCGCGCCGCACACCTTGAACGGCACGATCTCGTCGGCCTTGCCGGAACGGCGCTTGCGCGCCGGATCGGGGATGAAGCGGGCGGGCAGGGTGATCTTGCCCGTCCAGCTGTCCGACAGCGAGGCCCAGATCCCGTCATTGATATAGAGCCGGCGTCCCTTTTTCAGGAGCACGCGCACGATCACCGACAAGGACCGGGCGACGATGACGCGGCCGGGCTCGGCGATCAGCGGCAGGTCGGAGAACTGCCAGTCTTCGAGGTCGTGCCTGAGACGCGCCATCATTT
>DATHRP010000520.1:0-5693 GCA_035465195.1 Afifellaceae bacterium
ATGAAAAACCCTCGCTTCAGATCGGAAGCCGTTTGCGGTCGCGGCCGCACGGCTTTTCTTACATAGATTCGGCAACAGCTGCCGCCAAGGCGCTTAAACCGCATTTCAGGGTTCGACTGCAACAGCTTATCAGGGGCCGAGGCCATGAAACCACTCATCGCCGGCAATTGGAAAATGAACGGCCTGACAGCCGATCTATCAGAGATCGGGGCGATGGCCGCGGGCATTGAAGGCCTGGGAGCGGCTGAAACGATGATCTGCCCGCCGGCGCTCATCCTCGGCGAGGCGGTCCGGATCGTCGCTGGGCGGCCGCTTCTGATCGGTGCGCAGGATTGCCATCCGGCCGCATCCGGGGCCCATACCGGCGACATTTCCGCGGAGATGATCGCGGATGCCGGGGGCACCGCCGTAATCGTGGGCCATTCCGAACGCCGGGCCGATCACGACGAAGGCGACCCGGATATCCGCCGGAAGGCGGAAGCGGCCCACCGCGCCGGACTGGATGCCATCATTTGTGTCGGCGAGACCGAGGCGGAGCGGGATGCCGGACAGGAACTGACTGTTGTCGGCCGCCAGCTCGACGGATCGGTGCCCGAAGTCGATCCCGGCCGCATCGTCATAGCTTATGAGCCGGTCTGGGCGATCGGCTCCGGCCGCACCGCCGGCACGGGTGACATTGCCGCCATGCATCACCATATCCGTGACTGGCTCGCCGGCCGCTTCGGCGACGCCGGAAACCAGGTCAGGATATTGTATGGCGGCTCCGTGAAGCCGGCGAACGCCGCCGAAATCCTGGCTGTCGACAATGTCAACGGCGCACTGGTCGGCGGCGCCAGCCTCAAGGCGGACGATTTCCTGGCAATCGCCGCCGCGGCCGGCTAGATCAGGCGAAAATTCCGGTCTTCAAACGCGAGCCGGTCTCGTGTAGAAGGCGGGCAAATTAAAGAGACCCATCCATGACAACAGTTCTCATTGTAGTCCACCTGATGATCGTCCTGGCGCTGATCGCGGTCATCCTGCTGCAGCGGTCGGAAGGCGGCGCGCTCGGCATGGGCGGCGGCGGCGGCGGTGGCGGCCTCATGAGCGGCCGCGGCGTCGGCAACCTCCTGACCCGCACGACCGCCATTCTGGCCGTCGGATTTTTCGCCACCTCGATCGGCCTGACCATCCTCGCCAGGTTGGATTCGAGTTCCAACAGCATTCTGCAGCAACTGCCCGGAAGTGAAGCCGTCGATACGGCGCCGCAGAACGGCCAGGTCCAGACCCCGCCGTCGGATGAGGGCGGAGGCGGGTCGGTCCTCGACAATCTGCGTCAGCAGTCCGGCTCGTCCGCGCCGCAGGCGCCGCCGGCGGACGGCGGTAGCCAGTAACGTCGGAATGCACTGAATAACCCGGGCGGATTGCTCGCCCGGTTTATTTTTGACTCCACGAATCGTTTTTATACGGCTAAGAACCAAGGCCCATGGCGCGGTATATTTTCATCACTGGCGGCGTGGTTTCCTCACTTGGCAAAGGTCTCGCATCAGCCGCACTCGGTGCGCTTCTGCAGGCGCGTGGCTACAAGGTCCGCCTGCGCAAGCTCGATCCGTATCTGAACGTCGATCCGGGCACCATGAGCCCTTATCAGCACGGCGAGGTGTTCGTCACCGACGACGGCGCTGAAACCGACCTCGACCTCGGCCATTACGAGCGGTTCACCGGCCGCTCGGCCAATCAGCAGGACAACATCACCACAGGCCGGATCTACCAGGACATCATCGCCAAGGAGCGGCGCGGCGATTATCTCGGCGCCACGGTGCAGGTGATCCCGCACGTCACCGACGCCATCAAGGAATTCGTGCTCGACGGCAACGAGGGCTACGATTTCGTTCTGTGCGAGATCGGAGGCACGGTCGGCGACATCGAGGCGCTGCCCTTCTTCGAGGCCATCCGCCAGCTCGGCAACGACCTGCCGCGCGGCGACTGCGTCTATATCCATCTCACCCTGATGCCGTATATCCCGGCGGCCGGCGAATTGAAAACCAAGCCGACCCAGCATTCCGTGAAGGAATTGCGTTCCATCGGCATCCAGCCCGACATACTGCTGGTGCGCTGCGACCGGCCGATCCCCGAGAGCGAGCGCCGCAAGCTCGCTTTGTTCTGCAATGTGCGCGAGAGCGCCATCATTCCGGCGCTCGACGTCGGGTCGATCTACGACGTGCCACTCGCCTACCATGCCGAGGGACTGGACGCGGAGGTGCTGGCGGCGTTCGGCATCGACTATGCGCGGGGGCTCGAACTCACCCGCTGGCAGACCATTTCGGAGACGATCCACAACCCTGAAGGCGAGGTGACCATCGCGGTGGTCGGCAAATATACCGGCCTGAAGGACGCCTACAAATCGCTGATCGAGGCGCTGCAGCATGGCGGCATCGCCAACAAGGTCCGGGTCAGGCTCGACTGGATCGAAAGCGAGATCTTCGAGAAGGAGGACCCGGCGCCGTGGCTGGAGCAGGTCAATGGCATCCTCGTGCCGGGCGGCTTCGGCGAGCGCGGCGCGGAGGGCAAGATCGCGGCGGCGTCTTTTGCGCGCGAGCGCGACGTGCCTTATTTCGGAATCTGTTTCGGGATGCAGATGGCGGTGCTTGACGCGGCGCGGAACCTGGCTGGCATCCGCGGCGCCAGTTCCAGCGAGTTCGGGGAAGCGGCCGAGCCTGTGGTCGGCCTGATGACCGAATGGCTGCGCGGCAACGAACTGGAGCAGCGTGCCAGGGAAGGCGATCTCGGCGGCACCATGCGCCTTGGCGCCTATCCGGCGAGGCTTAAGCCCGGGACACGTATTGCCGAGATCTACGGCACGACGGAGATATCCGAACGCCATCGTCATCGCTACGAAGTCAATCGTGATTACATGGAGCGGCTCGAGGCGACCGGTCTGACCTTTTCCGGCATGTCACCCGATGGCCTGCTGCCGGAAACGATCGAACTGCCGAACCATCCCTGGTTCATCGGCGTGCAGTATCATCCGGAGCTGAAATCGCGGCCGTTCGACCCGCACCCGCTGTTTGCCTCCTTCATAGAGGCTGCGGTGGAACGCAGCCGGCTGGTCTGACGACCGACCCATTGCTAGTCTGCCCGTGAATCAAGACGCCGGCACGCCGGCATAGACGGTTTGCCGAATGACAGATCTGAGACCGATCGATCACCTTGTCCTGCCGGTGGCTTCGCTCGACGTTGCGCGGGCGCGCTACGAGCAGCTCGGCTTCCAGGTCGGGGCGGACCGGCAGCATCCGTTCGGCACGGCGAATTGCTGCGTCATGTTCGGCAATTCAACCTACCTCGAGCCGCTTGCCGTCGGCGACAGGGAACTCGTGGAAGGGGCGATCGTCGAACGGAACGTCTTCGCAATGCGCCAGGACGCCTTTAGATTCCGGCATGACGAGGGCTTCGCCATGCTGGCGCTGAGATCCTCAGACGCGCGTGGCGATCATGAAACCTTCTGCCGGCTCGGCTATGCGGCGGGCGAGCCCTATGGCTTCGAACGCAAGGCGACAGGCCCGGACGGCGGTGAAACGGTGATCGGCGTCCGGCTGGCCTATGCGGAAGATCACCGCGCGCCGGACTGCATGTTGTTTGCCTGCGAGCACCTTGCACCGGACATTTTGTGGACATCTGAAAATACGAGCCATCCCAATGGCGCGATCGGCGTCACCGGCGTCTATATGTCGGAACTCAATCCGGCCGATTTCCAGTATTACCTGGAGCACCTGACCGGTCAGCGCTCGATCCGCGCATCGTCGTCTGGCATCGAGGCGGAGACTAGCAACGGCCATGTCTCGGTTTTCACGCCCTATGCGCTGGTGGCTATGTTCGGCGTGCCGGTCCGCCAGCATGCGCGGGGATTACGTCTGCGCGGGTTTACACTGGCTGTCCAGAACATCGCCGCGCTGGCCGACGATCTGGCCGGCCGCGAATTGGGGTTCCGCCGAATGGGAAGCCGGATCGTCGTCGATCCGGCGCCGGGGCAGGGGGCTTTTATCTGTTTCGAGGAGACGGACACGTGAGCGCAAAGGCAAATTCGACGGTCACGGTCGGGCCGGTTTCCTTCGGCAATAACCTGCCGCTTGCGCTGATCGCCGGGCCCTGCCAGATGGAGAGCCGGCAGCACGCCTTCGACATGGCCGGCGCCCTGAAGGAGATTTGCGGCCGCCTCGGCATCGGCCTCGTCTACAAGACGAGCTTCGACAAGGCCAACCGGACAAGCCTTGCGGGACAGCGCGGCCTAGGCCTCGAACAGGCGCTTTCGGTTTTCAGGGACCTGAAGTCGGAGCTCGGCCTGCCGGTACTGACCGACGTTCACGAGCCCGCACAATGTGCCGAGGTCGGAACCGTCGTCGACGTCTTGCAGATTCCTGCGTTTCTCTGCCGCCAGACCGACCTGCTCGTTGCCGCCGCCGCGACGGGGCGGGTCGTGAATGTGAAGAAGGGGCAGTTCCTGGCGCCCTGGGACATGGTGAACGTGCTGGCCAAGATCACGGGCAGCGGCAATCCCAACGTCCTGTTGACCGAACGCGGCGCATCGTTCGGCTACAACACGCTCGTGACCGATTTCCGATCGCTGCCGATCATGGCTGAAACGGGCGCACCGGTAATCTTCGACGCCACCCATTCAGTGCAGCAGCCGGGCGGCAAGGGGGCATCGACCGGCGGAGACCGCCGGTTCGTGCCCGTGCTCGCCCGCGCCGCGACCGCGGTCGGCGTCGCGGGTCTGTTCATCGAGACCCATCAGGATCCCGACAACGCACCGTCCTACGGCCCGAACATGGTTCCCCTGGATCGGATGGAAGCGCTGATCGGAAATCTGATGGCGTTCGACAGGCTCGCCAAGCAGGCGAAGGCCTGATTATCCGCCGCTGCTATTACCGCCCCCGGCAGGCTGAGTGCCGTCCTGGCCCTCCGGCTGCGTCGGCAGCGCCTGGGTCGGCGCGGCCTGGCCTTCAGCGGCAGGCGGATTGGTCGAACCGGTGGATTCCGGTCCGCCGTTGTCGCAAGCTGACAGCCCCACCGCGGAGAGAAGGAAGAGCCCTGCGGCGGCAATGTTACCTCTGTGCATGGTCAGTCTCCTTGTCGTTCAGTTGACCCTTCCAGCGTGGGCATCGTTTACGGCGGGCGGTTGGCGGCACTATGGCTTTTCCGCGTCGTATTAGTGCGGTATGAACCGACGCAAACCGGACAGCCCCACCCAGCGAGTGCCCCATGACCGCCATCATCGACATTATCGGCCGCCAGATTCTTGACAGCCGCGGAAATCCGACCGTTGAGGTCGATGTCATTCTCGAAGACGGATCGTTCGGCCGTGCCGGGGTTCCCTCGGGCGCTTCGACGGGAGCTCACGAAGCCGTCGAACTCAGGGACGGCGACAAGGACGTCTATCTCGGCAAGAGCGTCGGAAAGGCGGTCGACGCGGTCAATGGCGAGATCTTCGACGCGCTCGGCGGCATGGATGCGGAAGACCAGATCCACATCGACGAGGTGATGATCGAGCTCGACGGAACGCCGAACAAGGGGCGGCTCGGCGCGAACGCGATCCTGGGCGTTTCGCTTGCAGTCGCCAAAGCCGCCGCCGACGCCTCCGCATTGCCGCTTTACCGGTACATAGGCGGCGCCGGCGCCCGCCTCCTTCCCGTGCCGATGATGAACATCATCAACGGCGG
>DATHRP010000521.1:0-3190 GCA_035465195.1 Afifellaceae bacterium
CTGGCGATCGATCCGGCATTCGCCGGGCGGTCGATCGGCAGGGCGGTGGTGGGAGAAGTTGAACGTGTTTCGATCCGGCGCGGCGCCGACCGGCTGCGGCTGGAGGTGAGGGTGGACAACAGGCCGGCCCTTTCGCTTTACGGATCGGCGGGCTTCGAAAAAATCTGCGACTTGCAAAACTATTATGCCGACGGTGGCGACGGCATGCGGTATGAAAAGGTCCTCAAGACGGGGTGACCCGGACCGGGCCATGGAAAGGCGGCTGAAAGAACAGCAATGTCCTGGGTTATTCTGACCGGCAGGGGCGCCGATATCGATGCGGCGGTCACCCCTCACAAGATCCTGTCCAACAGGGATTACATCGCCCATCCGCAGCTGTTCCAGGAGCCGCGGCCGAAGATCATCAATCTGGCGAAAAGCTACGGCTATCAGAGCCGCGCCTATTACGCCTCGCTGCTTGCGGAGGCGCGCGGCCACCGGATCATCCCGTCGGTGGAAACGATGGTCGACCTGTCCAAGCGCGAGCTTTATGCCAACGCGCTGCCGGAGCTGGAAGAGATGCTCAACAGGGGGCGCAACGGCGAGGACGGGGAGCCGGTGCCCGAGCGGCTCAGGGTCTATTTCGGCGAGGTGGCCGACAAGCGCTTCGAGCGGTTCGGCCGGCTGCTGTTCGACTGGTTCCGCGCACCGGCCCTGGAAGTGAAGATCAATCCTGGCAAGCCGGCCCGGATCACCCGCATCGGCTTCGGCTTTCCCTCAAAGACCGAGGGGGAGGAGTATCGCACCTTCACGGCGGCGCTGGAACGCTACACGCGGCGCGTCTGGCGCGACCCGAAGCAGAAAGTGCAGGCGCGCTACGCGATCGCGGTGCTCTACGACCCGGAAGAGCAGTTGCCGCCGACGTCGCCCGCGTCGCTGAAATATTTCGCCGGGATTGCCGCCCGGCTCGGCGTCGAAATCGAACCGATCACCAAGCGCGACCTGGCGAAAGTGGCCAACTTCGACGCCCTGTTCATCCGCGAGACGACGTCGATCTCCAACCACACCTACCGTTTCGCGCGGCGCGCGGCGCAGGAGGGCATGCCGGTCATCGACGATCCGATTTCGATGATCCGCTGCACGAACAAGCTCTACCTGAAGGAAAAAATGGAGGCGAAGGGCATACCCGTGCCGCGCAGTGTGATGATCTCCACTGTCGCCGATGCCGAATTCGCGGCCGACGAACTGGGCATGCCGCTGGTCGTCAAGATCCCGGACTCCTCTTTCTCGCGCGGCGTCAAGAAGGCAAACGACCTGGAGGAACTGCGCGCGCTGGTCACGGATTGGCTGGACGATACCGATTTCCTGCTGGCGCAGGAATTCATGCCGACCCGCTATGACTGGCGGATCGGCGTGCTCGGCGGCAAACCGCTGTTCGCCGTCCAGTACACGATGGTGCGCAGCCACTGGCAGATCATACGGCACGACGCCGACGGCAAGTTCGCCGAGGGCTCGCACAACGCCGTGCGGCTCGCGGACACGCCGCCGGCGATCCTCGACACCGCGCTTGCCGCCGCGCGCAACATCGGCAACGGGTTTTACGGCGTCGACCTGAAGGAGACCGACAGGGGCGTCTTCGTCATCGAGATCAACGACAATCCGAACCTCGACCACGGGGTGGAGGATTCAGGCGACAAGGACGAGGTCTGGGTCAACCTGACGAAATGGTTCACCGAGCGGCTGGACAGCCGGTAGGCCCAATTGACTTTAATCAAGGCCGTAGCCGGCGGCATTTCCTAGCAGATCGGCATGAGCCGTTTTCTCGCCAAATACGCCCTTGCCGCGGTGCCGCGCTACACGAGCTATCCGCCGGCGACCCGGTTTCATGACGGAATCGGAGAAGGCGACTACCGGTCCCGGCTGAACGAGCTCGGCGGGGCGGACACCCTGTCGCTCTATGTGCACGTGCCGTTCTGCCGGACGCTGTGCTGGTATTGCGGCTGCCACACGATGGTGGCGAACCGGGCCCAACAGGTCGAACGCTATCTCGAAATGCTGAAAACGGAGGTCGACCGCGTCGCCGCGGAGGTGTCCGGCAACCCGCCCGTCGTACACCTGCATTTCGGCGGCGGAACGCCGAACCTTCTGACGCCCGGCCAGTTCAGCGGCCTGATCGCCCATCTGCGGCGGCGCTTCCGTTTCGCCGAGACGGCGGAGATCGCGGTGGAAGCCGATCCCCGCTGCCTGAGCGACGACCACGCGGCGGCGTTCGCAACCTCGGGCGTCAACCGGGTCAGTCTCGGCGTGCAGGACATCTCGCCCGAGGTTCAGTTGTTGATCAACCGCGTGCAGCCGATCCAGGTGATCGAAACGGCGTTCGACCGGCTGCGGCGCACCGGCATCGGGGCGATCAATGTCGACCTGATGTACGGCTTGCCGGGCCAGGACGTCGATCATGTCGTCCGGTCGGCCGAGGTGATGGCCGCCCTGAAGCCGGACCGATTCGCCGTCTTCGGCTATGCCCACGTTCCCTGGTTCAAGAAGCACCAGCGGGCGATCGACGAAAGCCGCCTTCCGGGCGGCGCGGAGCGGCTTGCCCAGGCCGAGGCCGTGGCGGCGACGCTGTGCGCCAGCGGCTACGTCGCCATCGGGCTCGATCATTTCGCCCGACCCGGCGATCCGCTCGCGGTCGCGCAGGAAGAGCAGCGGCTGCGCCGGAACTTCCAGGGCTACACCGTCGATCCGGCGTCGGCGCTGATCGGCTTCGGCGCCTCGTCGATCGGCTCCTTCCGCGATGGCTTCATCCAGAACGAGCCGCATCTCGGCCGCTACGAGGCGGCTGTCGCCGGAGGGCGCCTGCCGGTGGCCCGCGGCTTGGTGCTGGACGACGAAGACCGGCTGCGGGCGCTCCTGATCGAACGGCTGATGTGCGACCTCGAGGTCGATGTCGGTGCGGTTTGCGAAGCCGCGGCCGCAGCTGTCATGGCCGGAGCACGGGCCGGGCTTTCTGAACTTGCCGCCGACGGCCTGGTGAACGTGGACGGCAACCGGGTGCGTGTGACCCCGGACGGGCGCGCTTACGTGCGCAACGTCGCCGCCTGCTTCGACGCCTATCACCGGGATGCCGCCGACCGGCACAGCCGAGCCGTCTGACATTCAGGGTCCTGCGCGACTCTGGTGGTCGAACATCGATCACGATAATCTCCGTTCG
>DATHRP010000522.1:0-1945 GCA_035465195.1 Afifellaceae bacterium
GAGACGGGCCGCATCGTCGCGGCCGACCTGACGGCCCGCTTCGGTATCGAGAAGCCGCGTATCGCGGTCTCGGGGCTCAACCCCCATGCCGGCGAGGACGGACTGATGGGCGTTGAAGACGGTGCGATCATCCGCCCGGCCGTGGATCGGCTGACGGCTCTCGGCATCGCCGCCAGCGGTCCCGTGCCGGCCGACAGCATGTTCCACGAAGCAGCGCGCAGCACATATGACGCCGCGCTCTGCATGTACCACGACCAGGCGCTGATCCCGATCAAGACGCTCGCGTTCGACAGCGCGGTCAATATCACGCTCGGGCTGCCCTTCGTCCGCACCTCTCCCGATCATGGGACCGCCCTCGACATCGCCGGTAGCGGCAAGGCCAAGGCGGAGAGCCTGATTGCCGCACTCCGGATGGCCGACCGAATGACCGGCGGATCGCGGTCGGGATGAGCAAAGGACCAGACAGCGTCGAGGCGCTGCCGCCGCTCAAACAGGTCATCTCCGAATTCGGCCTTGCCGCGAAGAAATCTCTCGGCCAGAACTTCCTGCTCGATCTCAATCTGACGCGCCGCATAGCGCGGGCGGGTGGCCGGCTCGACGGTTGCCATATCATGGAGATCGGGCCCGGCCCCGGCGGGCTGACGCGCGCCCTGCTGCTCGAGGGCGCGGGGTACGTGACCGCGATTGAACGCGACAGGCGCGCCATCCCCGCGCTTGAACAGATCGCCGCGGCGGCCGGCGGCCGGCTGACGATCGTGGAAGGCGATGCGCTGAAGGTCGACCAGGCCGCGCTCGCCAACGGCGCCATGCCCGTGCGGATCGTCGCCAACCTGCCCTACAACGTCGCCACACCCCTGCTGACCCGCTGGGTGACGCCGCAGGCCTGGCCGTCGTGGTGGCAGAGCCTGACGCTGATGTTCCAGCGCGAGGTCGGAGAGCGCATCGTCGCCCGGCCGGGCGGCAAAAACTACGGACGGCTGTCCGTGCTCTGCGGCTGGCGCTGCACGGCGAAGATCCTGTTCGACGTGCCGCCCGGCGCGTTCACCCCACCACCCAAGGTCACCTCGTCGATCGTGCGGCTGGAACCACGGGCGGATGCTGCCCGCGTGGCGCCGGAAGCGCTGGAGGCGATCACCGCCGCCGCGTTCGGCCAGCGCCGGAAGATGCTGCGCTCGAGCCTGAAATCCGTGCTGCCGGAACCGGAGGCGGCGTTGCGCGAGCTTGGCATCGAACCCGACCTGCGCGCCGAGGCATTGCCTGTTGCGGACTTCATCCGGATCGCGCAACTCTATTCCGGGCAAAGCTAGACCAATCCGACATCCGGGACCGGAACGATGGCGACACTGACATTCTCGAACACCTGTTTCTTCGATTTCAGAGCCGTTGGCCGGCTTCCGAAAGCGATGGCGTCGCTCGGCATCTCAAGGCCGCTGATGGTGACGGACAGGGGAATCCGCGACGCCGGACTGCTCGACACTGTGCTGGCGAAATCCGCCGATGTCCGCTTCGAGATCTTCGACGAAACGCCGGGCAACCCGACGGAAGCCGCCGTGATGAAGGCGGCCGGCCAATGCCGCGAAAAGGGTTGTGACGGTGTCGTTGCGCTCGGCGGCGGATCTGCGATCGACCTCGCCAAGGCGACCGCGCTGATGGCGGCGAGCGAAGAACCGCTGCTGCACTATGCCGGCATCGCCCGCGGCAAGGTCGGCAAGGTGCTCCCGCTGATCGCCATACCGACCACCGCGGGAACGGGAAGCGAAGTGTCGGTCGGCATGATCATCATCGTCGAGGACGGCCGCAAGCTGACCTTCGTCGCCGACCAGTTGATTCCCGCAATCGCAATTTGCGATCCCGACCTGACAATCGGCCTGCCGCCCGTCCTGACCGCGGCCACCGGCATGGATGCCGTGACCCACTGCATAGAGGCGGTGCTTTCGCCGGCCGT
>DATHRP010000523.1:0-4629 GCA_035465195.1 Afifellaceae bacterium
ATCGGTGCGGCGAAAGGTCAGATGCAGGAGATGCAGGAAGCCGTCGGTTTCTTCAAGACCGCGGAAATGCTTGTTGCTCCTGCCAACGACGAGCGTGGACAGGAAAACCTGAGTGCCGATCCGCAATACCGTAGAAAACCGGATGTGGCTCGCAAGGTCGCCGTTGGCTCTTCGGCCGCTGTGGCTGTCGATCCGGAATGGCAGGAGTTCTAGCCTGGGAGCCTGGGCGGCCGGAAAACGATGTGGGCCGCGCCGGACGCGAATCTCGGGCGGCCGCTTGAAAGGATGCTGCGGTTGCCGGGTCGGCCCGGGCATGAATCAATATGGCCCGGATTTCACCTGGCGCACCTCGCTTCGGTTTAGTGCGCGGGAGCAGCCAAGGTTTCCCGTTCTACAACATGGGAATCCAGCGGGATGCGTCTTGGTTCCGCCCGGCCGCGGGCCTGCTCCAACAAGCCATCTGCCGCCAGAGCTCCCATTTTCCGATGGGGCACGTGAACGGTTGTCAGGGCAGGGGAGACGACGGTCGCCAGTTCGATATCGTCGAATCCCGTGATCGAGACCTGACCGGGCACCTCCAGCCCCATTTCCCGTGCGGCTTGCAAGGCCCCAACCGCCAGAATATCGTTACCGCACATGACGATCGTCGGCCTGGCTGGACTTTCCATGATGCGCCGAAACGCCTCGCGGCCGCAGCTGAATGAGTATCTGGTTTCCACGACCGACATGGACGAGGGGTCGATTGCGTATTCCTCCAATGCGCGCCGCGCGCCCAGGACCCGATCCCGCGCGCGATCGTTGCCGGTCGTAGACGCTGAGATAAACCCGAAGTCGCGATGTCCAAGCTCGATTGCCGCTCTGGCTAGCGTCCGGGTCGCTTCCACATTGTCGAATCCGACGCAGTTCCAATCGGGTTCATCGGACAGGGTCCAGGCAAGAACAAACGGAATGCCGCGTCCCTGCAGAAACGTGTAGATTTCGGGGTTGCGTTCTTTCCCGATCAGGAAAAGCCCGTCGGCGCCGCGCGCCACTATCGTCCTGATCTGGTCTTCCTCGATATGCGGGTCATACGACGAACTGGCGACGAGCATTGTCGCGCCGTTGCCGACGAGCACGTCCTGAAACGCCTGAAGGCCGCGGGCGAAAATCGCGTTCTCCATGGTCGGGATTATCGCACCGTAGGTGTTCGTTCGCCTGGCCGCCAATGCGCGGGCCCCGAAATTGGGCGAGTAGCGAAGGTCTCTGACCGCGTCCAGAATGCGTTTGCGGGTTTTTTCGCTGACCAGATCGGGCGAATTCAGACAGCGGGAAACGGTTGCCGTGGATACACCAGCGGCGCTGGCCACGTCCTCGAGCGTCGGGAGTTTGGTTTTTCCGGCACCGGCATTCATCAAACCATCGGAACCTCTGCCAGACCTCTGTGTCATCACGATTTCGTCGATCGACAATCACGACCGACACAATATGTACGCGCTTGCATCGATATATGAAAGCGCTTACATAAAAATGAAAATTCAGATCAATCCGGCCAAGGTCAAAGTCAATGGCGGCAAGCCGCCGGTCGGCGTCTTCTCGTTGCCGCTTGCGCATGCGCTGGCGATTTCGGGTGCGCAGCAAGGGTTCGTAGCCGCGGCGCGCGGAAATTTCGGAAGCGCTGCCGCCGGCAGTCTACCACTAGGAGCAATGACCAATGGCACGCAGATATCTTAAGAAAGCCGAGCTGACTTCGCTGAGCGATGCGACGAACGTGCGCGAAACGGTGCAGTCCATCCTGGACGATATCGAAACGCGGGGCGACGAAGCCGCACTGGAATATGCGGCGAAGTTCGACACGTATTCCGGCAACATCAAGCACACGCGTGACGAAATCGAAGCCGCCTCGGCGCTGGTGCCGGACAAGCTGAAAAGCGATATCCGGTTCGCCCACGACAATGTGCGCCGGTTTGCCGAAGCGCAGAAGGCGACGCTCAAGGACATCGAGATCGAGGTTGTCCCCGGCCTTGTCGCCGGCCAGAAGAGCATCCCGGTGCGCGGGGCCGGATGTTATATTCCGGGCGGCCGCTACAGCCATATTGCCTCGGCCATCATGACCGTGACAACGGCAAAGGTCGCCGGTTGCGGCAACATCGTCGCCTGCTCGCCTCCGCGCCCGGACACGGGCATCGCACCGGCCATTATCTATGCGGCGGATCTCTGCGGCGCCGACACCATTTTGGCAATGGGTGGCGTGCAGGCGGTGGCTTCGATGGCGTTCGGCCTTTTCGGCCTCCCCAAAGCCGACATTCTCGTCGGTCCGGGCAATCAATTCGTCGCCGAAGCCAAACGCATCCTGTTCGGACGAGTCGGTATCGACATGTTTGCCGGTCCGACCGACAGCCTCATCCTCGCGGACAACACCGCAGATCCGGAGATCGTTGCCGCCGACCTGGTCGGGCAGGCCGAGCATGGCTACAATTCGCCGGTCTGGCTGGTCACAGACGATGAGGATCTCGCGCGCCGCGTCATGGAAATCGTGCCGGGCTTGATCGCCGACTTGCCGGAACTGAACGGCCAGAACGCCGAGGCGGCATGGCGTGACTATGCCGAAGTCATCGTCTGCGACGATCGCGAGGAGATGGCGGCAACGGCGGATGACTATGCCCCGGAGCACCTGACGGTCCAGGCGGACGATCTCGACTGGTGGCTCGAACGGCTGCAGTGCTACGGCTCGCTTTTCCTGGGAGAGGAAACCACCGTCGCGTTCGGCGACAAGGCATCCGGCACGAACCACGTTCTGCCGACATCGGGCGCGGCCAACTACACCGGCGGGCTTTCGGTCCACAAATACATGAAGATCGTCACCTGGCAGCGCGCCACGCGCGATGGTGCCAGGCCCGTTGCCGAGGCGACCGCACGCATATCGCGGCTGGAGGGCATGGAGGGCCATGCGCGCACCGCCGACATCAGGCTGAAAAAATATTTTCCGGACGAGACGTTCGATCTCACGCCCGGTCCGTGAATTACTTCCGTCAGAGCAAGTCGTTGATGACAGAGTTGGCTGGGGTTCCTGGATACGTATCGAACCATATGCACTGCGCCGGACTTGGAATTCAGGCGGCTGCTTGAGGAAGTTCCCCGGTTGCCACTAGTAGCGTGAGTTTGGGTGGCGCCGTTTTGTTTCGCGGATTCAGCCGATGTCCGTTAAGCGCCCGAAAGCGGAAGTCGGGCTGAGCTGTATCGATGTCCGCTATGTGCCAGGAACGGACAATTCTCGTGACCTGATCCCCTTCTTCCCGACACCGCTTGGAAGCGTGTCCCACTATAGCTCTCGAAGTGACTGGGAGCGTTCGGTTGGCCGCTTGAAATTAGGCAAGGGCTCGATAGTCTAGACGAAAATCATCGGTGACATATGCATCCTCAGACAGTACCGGATTCGATCTTTCACACACGCATACGAAACGACGCGCTCGGAGGCCCTAATCCTTTTGAATGGAAGCAGTTGACTACGGACGACGTCTTCAAAGGGAAGAAAATTGTATGCTTCGCGTTGCCCGGCGCGTTCACGCCCGCCTGCTCAGAGAGCCATTTGCCTGGCTATGAAGAGCAGTACGATGAATTCGCCGCCGTCGGCATTGACGAGATCGTATGCCTCTCGGTCAATGATGCTTTCGTGATGTTTCAGTGGGCGAAGGTTCGTGAGATCCGAAAAGTCTTCATGTTGCCTGATGGCAACGGCGACTTTACCCGCAAAATGGGGATGCTCGTCAAACGATCGACAAACGGGATGGGAATGCGAAGCTGGCGATATTCGATGTTCGTCGATGATCGGAACATTATAAAGATGTTCATCGAACCCGACTTCCGAGACGAACCGCCAGGCGTGCCATTGCAGCTATCCGATGCTGGAACAATGCTATCTTATTTGCGGTCGGTCGCCCGTTGATCAGAACTATTGTTTCCTCGATATAGCGGCTTGCTGGCGTCATATTGCATGACAACGGCCCGGTCCCATACAGCTGCCAGCGGCAGTTCCGCTGTATTTCAACCGTTTCCCGTTTCGAATTGCGTATCCGGGCAAAGTTGGAGACATACGGAAATAGGTACTATTTAGTCGGGGGACTGGCGCGTAAGGCGTCTGCCCCAACCCTCGCTGGAAGCTTGAATTGGGCAGCCCACTCAACTCTGTCCGGAGTTACCCCATGTCCGCTGAAATTCAGCACCTGAAGACCATCGAACAGCGGCTTCTGTGGCTGTCGCACTGGATAATCCACAATGCCAACCATGTTCGCCCGAAGGTCGACGGGATCAAGGTCGGCGGGCATCAGGCGAGTTCGGCCTCGATCGTGTCGATCATGACGGCTCTCTACTTCACAGCGCTCAGACCGGAAGACAGAGTGGCGGTCAAACCGCATGCCTCGCCGGTGTTCCATGCGATCCAGTATCTCATGGGCAACCAGTCGCGCGAGAAGCTGGAGAACTTCCGCGGCTATGGCGGGGCACAGAGTTATCCGAGCCGGACCAAGGACATCGACGACGTCGATTTCTCGACCGGTTCGGTGGGTCTCGGCGTCGCGATCACCGCGCTCGCCTCGATCGTGCAGGATTTCATCGGCTCGAAGGACTGGGGTGCGGACATCCGACCCGGCCGCA
>DATHRP010000524.1:0-2678 GCA_035465195.1 Afifellaceae bacterium
GACTGGCACGTCGTTGAGGCGGTCAATGGCCGGGCGGGGCTGGAACGGGTCGCGGAAGCGAAGCCCGACATCATCCTGCTCGATCTGATGATGCCGGAGATGGACGGCTTCGAATTCCTTTCCGAACTTCGCAAGCAGCCCGAGATGTGCGATATTCCGGTCGTCGTGGTGACAGCCGCCGAACTCAGCGAGGACGACCACCGAAGGCTGAACGGCGGCGTCGAGCACATTCTGCAGAAGGCGTCGTTCGACACCGATGCGCTGCTTGAGGAACTGGGCCGACTTGTCGAACGTTGTGTCGGTCAGGCAAAATCTTGAACATGTTGGCGAAAATGGCGGCGAAAGTCCTCTATGTCGAAGACAATGACGACAATATCTACTTGCTTAGCCGCCGGCTGAAGCGCAAGGGATATGATGTCGTGGTCGCCAGGGACGGACAATCGGCAATCGACATGGCTGTCGCGGAAAAGCCCGACCTCATCCTGATGGACCTGAATATCCCGATCGTCGACGGGTGGGAAGCGACGCGACGCCTCAAGGCGGCGGCCGAAACGAAATCCGTGCCGATCATCGCGCTGACGTCGCACGCCATGGCCGGCGACCGGGAGGCCGCGCTCAATGCCGGCTGTGACGACTACGACACCAAGCCGATCGATTTCGCCCGTCTGCAGGACAAGATGACCGCCATACTGACCGGACACCCGGCCGATGATGAATAGGGAACCCGTCCTGCTCGTTGTCGACGACAATGAAGCCAACCGGTACACGCTGACGCGCCGGCTTCAGCGCGACGGGTACGGCAATATCGACGAGGCGGAAAACGGCCTGCAGGCCCTGGAGATGCTGCGCGCGGGCCGTTACGACCTGGTGCTGCTCGATATCACGATGCCGGAGCTAGACGGCTACGACGTGCTGAAGCAGATCAAGTCGGACATGGACCTGCGCGACATTCCGGTGATCATGATCTCCGCGGACGAAAGCATCGACAGCGTAGTGCGGTGCATCGAACTCGGCGCGGAGGACTATCTGCCGAAGCCGTTCAACGCCGTGCTGCTGAAGGCCCGCGTCGGGGCATGCCTTGAAAAGAAGTTGCTGAAGGACCGGGAACTGGCCGCGCGGCAGCGGCTGGAGGAAGAGCGCGCCCGTTCGGACCGGTTGCTGCAGGCGTTGCTGCCGATGGCGGCGATCCACGAGCTCAAATCGGACGATACCGTGACACCGCGCCGGTTCGAGAATATTGCCGTGCTGTTCTGCGATATCGTCAACTTCACGCCGTTCTGCGACGAGCATTCGCCGGAGCATGTGCTGGATCATCTCCAGGCGCTCGTCGCGCGCTTCGAAGAGCTGTCCGACGAGTACGGGCTGGACAAGATCAAGACCATCGGCGACGCCTACATGGCTACCGCCGGCATGTTCAGGCAAACCAGCAATCCGACACTGGCCACTGTTAGTTGCGGCATCGCGATGGCATCTGCGGCGGAAGCTCACGAAGCCGGCTGGCAGGTCCGCGTCGGCGTTCATTCAGGACCGGTGGTCGCCGGCATAGTCGGAAGGCGGCAGTACATCTTCGACATCTGGGGCGACACGGTGAACACTGCCGCCCGGATCGTCGGGCAGGCCAGCCCGGGCGCTGTGGTCGTCAGCAGCGACTGCTGGCTCCACCTGCGCGACCACTGCTACGGCCGCTCGCTCGGGCTGGTGCCGATCAAAGGCAAGGGCGAGATCGAGCTGATCGAGTGCGGCGGCCTGAAGCAGAGCACGGCCGCCGGCTGAAAACGGACGCGTCCGGGCGGACCGTTCGATCCCGCCAATCAGCATCGAACGGTCCGGCATTTTCTGGAATTTTTCAACCAAACCAGGAAGGTTTTAGAAAATTCTTTCGAAATCGCCGGAGCCCGCTATAACTGTGCTTGTGATCGCCGGAACGAAGTGCGTATAACAAAAAAAAGAGCGCATGCGGCCATGGGAGGAACGCGTGAGCCTGCTTGAACTGAATGGAATCACCAAGAGCTTCGGTGCAATCCATGCCCTGCAGGGCGTCGACCTGTCGGTCGCCGCCGGCGAGGCGGTCGGCCTGATGGGAGACAACGGCGCCGGCAAGTCGACGCTGATGAAGATCATCGCCGGCAACTTTCCGCCGACAGGCGGCCAGATCCGGATCGACGGCAAGTCGGTGCAGTTCTCGCAGCCGATCGATGCGCGCGAGAACGGCATCGAGATCGTCTACCAGGACCTCGCGCTTTGCGACAACCTGACGGCCGCGGCCAACGTGTTCCTCGGCCGGGAAGCCAGGAAATCGTTCGGGCCGATCAAGTATCTCGACCACAAGACGATGTACCAGCGGGCCGGCGAACTGTTCGCCGAGCTTAAATCGGAAACGCGGCCGCGCGACCTCGTACGCCAGATGTCGGGCGGCCAGCGCCAGGCCGTGGCGATCGCCCGCACGCGCCTTTCCGACCCGAAGCTGGTGCTGATGGACGAGCCGACCGCAGCGATCTCGGTTCGCCAGGTCGCCGAGGTGCTAGCGCTGATCAAGCGGCTGAAGGAAACCAACCACGCGGTGATCCTGGTCTCGCACCGCATGCCAGACGTCTTAGAAGTCTGCGACCGGGTCGCGGTGCTCAGGCGTGGCCGAAAGGTGGCTGACAAGCCGATCGATGCCACCAGCCCGGAGGAGG
>DATHRP010000525.1:0-5608 GCA_035465195.1 Afifellaceae bacterium
GTGATCTCAGCAAACCGGCGCCCGGTTGTCGATTCCCATGGTGATACCGAGGTTCGGCGCGGCCGGGGCGCCGATCTGACGGGCCGGATTGTCCTATTTGACCCGCTTTTGGTCGATTCGGCTCTTATTCGGACGGCACGCAACCGATATCCCTCACCGCCCGCCGGTCGACTGGCCCTGAATTCACGATGGTGAGGAGATCATGACAGCCAGAATCTTGTCCACGACACCGGCCGCCGCGCCGGCCGCGACGCCGCGCTTCGGTATCGACAGGGGGGCGGCGAGGGCGCTGCTCGCCCTCGCCGCCCCGATAACCGGTGCCGCCCTGGTCAACATGGGCATGTCGATCACCGACACGGTCATGATGGGGTGGATCGGGCCCGGCGCTCTCGCCGCCGGCGCCGTGATCAGCGATATCCAGTCCATCGTCTTCTATTTCATGTCCGGTATCCTCTCCATCGTATCGCCGCTGGTCGCCAGGGCGCTTGGCGCGGGCCGGCCCGAGGAAGCCGCCCGCGCCATGCAGCACGGCATTCTCGCGACCTTTGTCGTCGCCCTGCCGGCATTTCTGGCCATCTGGCATTCGGCCGAACTCATTCAGCTCTTCGGCGTCGGGGAAGACGTCGTGTCGATGGGCCGCGACTATGCGCATGCAATCGCAATTGCCGCGGTCCTGATGCTGTTCGTCGCCGTCTGGCGTTATCTTTTCGAGGCGATCGGCCGTCCGCGCGTCTATCTTGCAGCGGTCTTCGCCGCCTTGCCGTTGAACGCGCTGGCCAACCAGGTGCTGATGTTCGGCTGGGGTCCGGTTCCGGCGTTCGGGCTGGCGGGCGCCGGCATCGCGTCGGCGCTGGTGGCGTTCCTGCTGCTGGTGATCCTTCTCCTCTACGGCGCGCTCGGGGCGGCTGCGCGGCGACTGGACCTGTTCGCCGGGCTCCGTCGCATCGACACCGGGCTGCTGCTGGAAATATTCCGGCTTGGCGTCCCGATCGGCTTCTTCACGATCGGCGAGGTCGGAATATTCCTGATGGCGACCGTCGTGGTCTCGCTCTACGGAGTCGATGCGCTCGCCGCCCATGCGATCACCCTGCGCGCGGCCGGCGTGATCTACGCCATTCCGCTCGGCCTGTCGCAGGCCACGACGGTGCGCGTGAGCCATGCGCTGGGTGCGGCGGAAGCCGACCTGATTCGATGCGCGATCGGCTCGGCGCGCGGTGTCGGCGCCGTGGCAGGGTTTGCGATATGCGCTTTTCTGGTGGCCGGCTCGGACATCGCGGCCGGACGGCTCGGCGAGGCGCTTAGCGGCGACATAGCCCACGTTCTGGCCGGCATGTTCGTCGTGCTGGGCATTCTCAACCTAGCCCAGGGATTTGCCGCGCCGGCCAACGCAATCCTGCGGGCCTACAAGGATACGCGCACGCCGATGTTCCTTTGCCTCGCGGGCTACTGGCTGATCGGCATGCCGATTGCGCTGCTTGCCGCCTTCGGGTTCGGCCAGGACGCCTATGGTATCTGGCTGGGCCTGGCGTCGGGCGTGTTCGCCAACGCCGTCCTCATAAACCTGCGCCTAAGACGGGTGGAACGGCGACCGCACGCGTAGGAACAGCCGGACGGCATGGGCGTCGTACCGCGCCGGCGGGCGGACGATCGGAGGGCTTTGCGTCGATACGCGATCATGCAACGATCCGGCCTGTTGAAATCCTGGCCCCTCCGGACGCGCAACGGCGTTCCATAAACTGGAATCATCCCGTATATCAGGGCATGACCGAGGATCGCGTCCAGCGCAGACTGGCGGCCATTCTGGCCGCAGACGTCGCCGGTTACAGCCGCCTGATGAGCGTCGACGAGGAATCGGCCCTGCGCACGCTCAAGTCGTTTCGCACGATCATCGACAGCCTCATCCTGCGTCACGAAGGCCGGATCTTCGCCACCGGAGGCGATAGCGTGCTGGCCGAGTTCGCCAGTCCGGTCGAAGCCGTCCGGTGCGCGATCGCCATTCAGGAAGCGCTCGCCGCCCGCAACGGCGACATCCCCGAGGACCGCCGGATGCAGTTCCGCATCGGCGTCAACGTCGGCGACGTCATGGCCGAGGGCGACGATCTGCTCGGCGACGGGGTCAATGTCGCCGCGCGACTGGAAGGGCTCGCCGAACCCGGCGGCGTCTGCATTTCCGGCGCCACTTACGACTACGTCAAGAACAAGCTGCCCGTGGCTTTCGAGAACCTTGGCGAGCAGAAGGTCAAGAATATCGCCGAACCGGTCACCACATACCGGTTATTGCAGGCAGATCCATTGCCGGGCGGTACGGCAGCGAGGCCGCAGACGGGCATCTTGCGCCGGTGGGCCAGGTCGGCCTTCGTCACGGTGCTTCTTGTGGCCGGCGTCGTGACGGTGTTGGCTTTGCGCTGGCCGGGCCTGATGCCGACGCAATCGTCTTCGACCGGACCGGTTGCACTTGCGCCGCCGGATTTGCTGTCCATTGCCGTCCTCCCGTTCAAGAACCTGTCCGACGACGTCAGCCAGGACTATTTCGTGGACGGCATGACAGAGGATCTGATCACGGACCTGTCGAAGGTTTCGTCGCTGTTCGTGATCGCCCGTAATTCGGTCTTCGCCTACAAGGATCAGCCGAACGAAATCGGCGCGGTCGCCAAGGACCTCGGTGTCCGATACATCCTGGAGGGAAGCGTCAGGAAGTCGGGCGAGCGGGTCCGCATCAACGCGCAACTGACCGACAGCCGGACCGGCGGGCATATCTGGGCGGACCGGTTCGACCGGGAACTGGGCGACATCTTCGCGCTGCAGGACGACGTGACCCGGCGCATCGTCAACGCCCTGGCGCTGGAGTTGACGAGCGATGAAAAGGCCAGGCTCGGCGGCTCCGAAGAGGAAACTTCGGCCGAGGTCTACGATCTCTACCTGCGCGGTGTCGATGCGTTGCGCCGCTATACGCCGGAAAGTATCGCCGAGGCGCGAACATATTTCCTGCAGGCGATGTCGCGCGATCCGGACTATGCCCGCGCCTACGCGGCGATGGCGTTCACCTATACTGCAAGCGGTATCTTCTTCCAGACCGAGGACGCCGACGAGGCGATAGCCCAGGCCCTGCATTACGGCGAGAAGGCCCTGCAACTCGACGATACACTGCCGCAGGGCCATTTCGCCATGGCGGTCGCCTATCTTCGCCAGGGACAGCATGCGAAGGCGCTCGCCGCCGTGAAGAAAGCGATCGAATACGATCCCAATTATGCCGACGGTTATGCCGCGTTCGCCAATATCCTGAACTTTTCAGGCGACGCGGAGGGCGGGCGCGAGGCGATGTTGCGGGCCATGGCCCTGAACCCTCATTTTTCCGCCGCATATATCGATATTCTCGGACGCAGTCATTTCATCCTGAAGCAATATGACGAGGCTATCGCAAACCTTGAGGAATGCGTGTCGCGCGATCCGCAGATGTTCAGTTGCCACGTTTTCCTGGCATCCGCCTACGCACTGGCCGGACGGACGGATGACGCCAGATGGGAGGCGGACGAGGTGTACAGCCTCGAACCGGGGTTCACGCTCCGCTCCGATTCGATAGCGCCGCAATTCCGGGAGGCGGAGGATCGCGAGCATTATCAGTCGGGCCTGCTACTGGCCGGAATACCGGAGCGCTGACCGGCAGTGCCGTTTGTGCCGCCGGGTGGGCTCGGGCCACGCCTGGATATCGTCGCAAGGGTCTCGCGTTGGGAGTATCGCCGATGTTCACGACGACAGTTTTCCGGCTCCCGGCCGCGCGACTGGTCACCGCATGCCTGCTGCTCGCGCTGGCTGAACCGTCGGTCGCGCCACCTGCGGCAGCCGAAGACCAGCCCGCGCCAGGAAACTTCCTGCCGGCCTGGGACGCGGTCTGCGGGATCGGCCGCGATCTTGCTGAGGGTTGCGAGGCCGTGCGAAACCGGACGATTGTCGACGCGACCGAATATCCCTGGAGCGCCGTCGGCCGGCTCAATTTCGCAGGCCACCGCACCCGCATGCACTGCACCGGCGCGCTGATCGGTGAACGCCTCGTCGTCACTGCCGCACACTGCCTGTTCGACGACATCCGCAAGCAGTGGCTGCGCCCGGAGACGATCCATTTCCTGGCCGGCTACCAGCGCGGCACCGCGGCAGCGCAATCGGTTACCGCCGGATACCGCGTCGCCGATGCCTACGACACCGGGAGCCGTAACTTCCGCTACGACCCACGGATCGATTGGGCGCTGGTCGAGCTTCGCGATGCTATCGGAAAGGATACCGGATACCTCGGTTGGGTCACGATCGATCCGGCGGGATACGGGATCCTGACCGGCCATTCCATCGCACTCGCGGGCTATCCCTCGGTCCGCCAGCATGTCCTGTCGGTGGACATGGCCTGCTCCGATGTTCCGCTCGGGCAGGCCGGTGATATCTTCATCCATCGCTTCGCCGGTGCGAAGGGCGATTCCGGTGGACCGATCCTGTTGATGGACAATGGGACAACTGCGATCGTTGGCGTCAACAGTGGCGTTGCCAGGACGGACGGAACGACGATCTGGACGGCGACGCCGATGGCCAGCTTCAGCGAGGAGATCCTTGATGCGCGCGGTGGCGACCGGCGGTTGGAAATGATCGGCGGGCGAAAAGGTCTGCCGGGCCGAAAACCCGGCCATTAGTCCGCCACCGGGAGCATAGCGGGGCTATTCCAGTGGCAGGGTGCGTGCCATCAGCTCATCGCGGGCGTCGAGCTCACGCAGAATCCAGTTCACCGTTTCCTCGTCGATGCGCGTCGCGACAATCATGTGGCTTGCGCAGTGATAGCGCTCCGCCGTCTCGCCGATGGTGTCTCCGTAGGAAGCAAGCCCTTCCGGTGTGGTGAAGTAGCACCAGCGCGCCTGTCCGTCGGACAGCCGGACGGTGACCTCGACCGCATGCCGGTCGGTATCTTCGATCGGGTCGTCGATGCGGACGGTTTCCAGCCTTGGCAGATCCTGCCTGCCAGGCAAGAACAGGTCGCCCGGAAACGCGCGCGTCCGGCCGGGATCGGATGTGATCGTGATCTGCTCACTGCCATCGCGGTCAAGAACCGCGTACACCTTGCCGCGCGTCAGGTGATCGCAATAGACGCCGACCGAACGGCACGTGACGACCCCGCCTTCCGCAACCGGCTGCTCGCCCGTCGCGCCGCCGGCGAGGCGCATTTCGTAATCCGCCAACGTCTCGCCGGCACCCCAGCCCCGCTCCTTCAGAGCCCCGAGGATGGCAACCAGATTGTCGTCGCGGATCCGCTCCAGTTCACCGATTGCATGGGCGCCGGACTGGGCGTCCGATTGCGCCGCGATCCGGTCGATCAGTTCATCGGTCAGCTCCGGCACGTCCATCAGCTTGGTCCACGGCCATTGCAGGCAGGGGCCGAACTGGGCGAGGAAATGCCGCATGCCGGCCTCGCCGCCGGCAAGGCGATAGGTTTCGAAAATGCCCATCTGGGCGAAGCGCAGCCCGAAGCCGTATCGGATCACGTCGTCGATGTCCTGAGTCGTGGCGATGCCGTCATGGACGAGCCATAGGCTCTCCCGCCATATCGCCTCCAGCAGCCGGTCGGCGATGAACG
>DATHRP010000526.1:0-12141 GCA_035465195.1 Afifellaceae bacterium
GGCGATCGACGCCGTCGGATCGAGCGGAAGCCCGTATTCCCGCGAAACATCGCGGATCGTGCCCTCAAGCCGCGGTCCGCGGCTGCCCGTATCGAGACCGAGAGCGATGTTCTCCGCGACACTGAGCGCCTCGAAGAGCGAAAAATGCTGGAAGATCATGCCGATACCCAGACGCCGCGCTTCTGCCGGCGTGCGGATTTCCACCGGACCGCCATTCCAAAGAATCCGTCCCTCGTCCGGCGCAAGCGCGCCGAACAGCATCTTGACCAAGGTCGACTTGCCGGCGCCGTTCTCGCCGAGCAGGGCGTGGATCTCCCCTTTCCGGATCGACAGATCGATGGCGTTGCACGCCGTCAGGCTGCCGAACCTCTTGGTCAGCCCGGCTACCTCGAGCAGCGGCGCTGCGCTGCCGGCTGTTTCCGTCGTCGGTCCGGCCATCTGGTCAGGTCCCCCAATACCCGGCAATTCCGCAGATTAGGCCGGTATCGACACCGACAGCCAGCATAAAGACGCGAAATCCCAAACTGGCGGCCGGCGGCCAATCACGACGATCAGGGGATGAGGACCGTCGCGCCCGTCGTCTTCCGCCCCTCCAGCGCGCGATGCGCTTCCACGGCCTCCAGAAGCGGGAAGTCCTGGTTGACCTCGATCCGCACGGTTCCGTCGGCAATCCTGGCCATCATCTCGTCGGCCATGGCGACCAGGTTGGCGCGTTCGGCGATGTAAGTGAAAAGCGTCGGCCGGCAGGCATAGAGCGAACCCTTCTGTGCGAGCCAGGCAAGGTTGAAATCGGTGATCGGCCCGGACGACTGGCCGAACGAGACCCACATGCCACGCGGCTTCAGGCAATCGAGCGAACCGGGACAGGTGTCCTTGCCGACGGAATCGTAGACCACGTCGCACTTGTTGCCGCCGGTAATCTCGGCGACACGCTCGACGAAGTTCTCGGTGCGGTAGTTGATCGTGTGATGGCAGCCGTGGGAACGGGCCAACTCCGCCTTTTCATCCGAACCAACAGTGCCGATCACGGTTGCGCCAAGCGCGTTCGCCCACTGGCAGGCGATCAGCCCGACACCCCCGGCGGCGGCATGGAAAAGGATGGTGTGGCCGGCCTCGACCACAAAAGTTTGCCGCAGGAGATATTGCGCCGTCAGGCCTTTCAGCATCATCGAGGCGGCAGTCGGCATGTCGATGGCGTCCGGCAGCTTGACCAGACTGGCCGCGGGCACAAGACGTTCCTCTGCATAAGCCCCGAGCGGCCCGACATAGGCGACCCTGTCGCCGACGGAAATGTCGGGAACATCGGCGCCCACGGCTGTGACGACGCCCGCACCCTCGTTGCCTGGAACGAAGGGCAGGCCGTTCGGCGCCGGGTAGAGCCCGGAGCGGAAATAGGTATCGATGAAGTTGAGCCCCACGGCCTCCTGGCGCACGCGCGCCTCGCCAGGGCCCGGCTCACCGACGTCGACGTTCTCGATCTTCAGGACTTCCGGACCGCCGGTCTCGTGGACCATGATTACCTTTGTCATCTTACTTCTCCTCCCCTCGGCGACGCTGCGCCAGAATATTGAACATTTCGACCATGCCGGAAAAGGCCATGGCGAAATAGATATAGCCGCGCGGTATGTGCAGCCCGAAGCCATCAGCGATCAGCGCGACGCCGATCAGCAGAAGGAAGGCCAGGGCCAGCATTTTGGTCGTCGGGTTCTCGCGGATGAATTCGGCGATCGGACCGGAAGCGGCATACATGATGATCACGGCTATGATCACCGCCGCGATCATCACTTCGACATGGTCGGCGATGCCGACGGCAGTGATGATGGAATCGATCGAGAAGATCATGTCGATGATGATGATCTGGATGACGATCGCACCGAATGCCGCAGATGCACCGGACGAGAGAGCATCCGCTTCACCCTCTATGTCCTGGTGGATTTCCCGCGTCGACTTCCACAGAAGAAACAGCCCGCCTCCGATCAGGACGATGTCGCGCCAGGAAAAGGTCTGGTCCTGGATGGTGAAGAGCGGCGCCGTGAGACCGATGATATAGGACAGCGCCATCAGCAGCAGGATGCGGAAGGCCAGGGCGAGCCCGAGGCCAATCTGCCTGGCCCGTTTTGCCTGCGATTCCGGCAGCTTGCCGACAAGGATCGATATGAAGACGATGTTGTCGATGCCGAGCACGATCTCCAGCACTGTCAGGGTCAGGAAGCTCACCCAGGCTTGAGGATCGTACAGAAGCTCGATCATCGCTCGGTCAATTGCTGGATGGCGGAAACCGAAAACAGATAGGCGCTGGAGGCGAGCAGGAGGCCCTGCACAACCGGCGAGGCCTCGAAATTGGCCGCTACGATCCAGACGGCGGTGGCCGACCAGACCGCCGTGACGGCAAGCGTCAACGAACGCCAGCGGATCACACGGTTGGGATGCACGAAATGGATCGGAAGAAAGGTGAAGATGCACAACAGGACGATCGCGGTGACGGTCACCCACTCGGGCGGCTGAACGGCAAAGAGGACGAAGACCGGCATGTTCCAGACGGCCGGGAAGCCACGGAAGGAATTGTCCGGCTGTTTCATGCGCCTGTCTGCAAAATAGATGGCTCCCGTCACGGCGATCAGGATCGCGGCCGCCTGTGCGACGGCAAACTCAAGCAGCCCCGAATTGGCGACGATGATAGCGGGCACGAAAACGTAGGTCGTATAATCGATGACATAATCGAGTGCCGCGCCGTCCCATTTCGGAAGCCGTTCGCTCACCCTGAGGCGCCGGGCCAGCGGCCCGTCGATGGCATCGACGAACAGCGCTAGTCCGATGAATACGAAGGTGGCCTGCCAGTTCTGGCTGAACGTCGCCAGCGCGGCCAGGAGCGCCAGCGCCGCACCGCTGGCTGTCAGGATATGCACGCCGAAGAGATGCCAGGACATGCTGCCGAACTAAGCCCTGAACGCCATCAGGACATGGTCGGCCGGTCCGCAGGACGACGGCATGACGATCCCATCTTGCATAAACGGCATTCGCGACAAGGCATCCTCCCGACCCTTTTTATCACTCATGCAACGCTACCATTGATTTGCGCAAGCCCTGTTGTGCGCATCGGTAATCGCGCCGGCCGCCGGTTTCCTGCCGACGGCGACCTGCGTCGCCGTGTAACCTTGCCCGAGCCGCTTCCGCGTATCACATTCAATCCCGGAAAAGGATAACCCACGGTCAGCGGAAATGCAGGTGAACTCGGAACTTCGGACCGAAATATGCATCTGCGGCGGCGGCCCGACGGGCTTCGCCGCGGCGATCCGCGCTGCGCGTGCCGGCCGGAACGTCATCATCCTTGCACCCGATACCGAAATTCCGCCGGCCCGAACCGCGGCACTGCTCGACCGGTCCGTGGCCTTTCTGCGCAGTCTCGATGCCTGGCGTCCGCAGGACCTTGGCGGGGCCGCGCTTCGGGCGATGCGCCTCGTCGACGATACGGGCAGCCTGGTCCGCGCACCAGAGGTGACTTTCCACGCCTCCGAGCTGGGATTGCAGGCGTTCGGCCACAATGTCGCCAATGCCCGGCTGGTCGACGGGCTGCGCACCTGTGCCGGCGAATATGCGGAGATCCGGATCATCGGAGAGAAGGCCGCGGCCATGGCGCTCGGCGGCGAGCAAGTCGCGGTCACCACCGAATCCGGCTTGACGATCGACGCCAAACTGGTCGTCGCCGCCGACGGGGCCCGTTCCGTGGCGCGCGAGGCCGCGGGCATACCTGTCCGCAACTGGTCCTATCCGCAGGCCGCGATGATCGGAATCGTTGCCGTTCAGTTTCCCCATGGTGGCACCTCCACCGAGTTCCATACCCGTTCCGGCCCGTTCACGCTCGTGCCGTTCGACGCGGACCGTATGAGTTTCGTCTGGATGCAGTCGCCCGAAGCGGCTGATAAGGCTGCAGCGCTGGCCGTCGGGGAATTCAACGATCTCATCGAAGAGCGGGCCTATTCAATACACGGCCGGATGAGTCTGGAATCCGACCGCACGGTACTGCCGCTTCGCGGCCAATTGGCCGAACGGTTCGCCAAGCGGCGCGTGATGCTGGTCGGCGAAGCGGCCCACGTCTTTCCGCCGATCGGCGCCCAGGGCCTCAATCTCGGCCTGCGCGACGTGGAGGCCTTCGGGCGTGTGATCCGGCGCTACGCGGACGATCCCGGCTCGCAGGCGGCATTGTCCGCCTACCAGGCCGCGAGGCAGGCGGATGTCGTCAGCAGGACCTATGCCGTCGATCTGTTCAACAGATCGCTTCTCACCGCGCTGCTGCCGGTGCACCTGCTTCGCAGTACCGGTCTTGCGCTCGCCGCGAATGTCCCGGCATTCCGCCGCATTCTCATGCGGCAGGGCCTGTCACGAGGCATCACCGCAATCTGAGGGATTACGGAAAAGCGGGCTTACCGGAACCGGCAGGGCCGGCACCAGCCCGGTGACTCCGTCGAGCTCCTGATCGAATAATCCCCTGTCGCGGAAATGCGGATCGTCCATCGCCTGTTCGAAGCTCCGTAGCACCGTCGCGCAGCAGTCAGCCTGGTGAAGGGTCGGCGCCCATTCCGCCGCAGTGCGCGTGAGGAATGCTTCGGCGACACGCCGTCGCACGCCGGCGGGGTCCGCGAGGTCGTTCCGCTCCTCCCCGTCGATCCCGAGCGTGTCGCAGAGGCACTGCCAGAAGTGCTCTTCCAGTGCGCCCACGCAGATCGGCGTGCCGCAGCGCGCCGGATAGATGTTGTAGCGCGGCGATCCGCCGGTCAGCAGGCCGGTTCCACCCTCCTCCATGGGACAGCCGGAGACAGCGAGAGCCTGGGCGAAAAGCCCGAATGTGAACATCGCATCGCACATGGCGATATCGAGGTGGCATCCCTCACCCGTCCTCTCGCGGCGGATGAGAGCCAGCAGGATATTGATGACCGCCGGGAACGAGCCGCCGCCGATATCGGCGATCTGGGCCGGCGGAAGCGCAGGATACCCGGCACTGCCCCACGACTGCGCCAGAAGCCCGGTATTGCCGAGATAGTTGAGGTCGTGTCCCGCCTCCCCGGCACGCGGACCGGCCTGTCCGTAACCGGTGATCGAACAATAGATCAGGCGTTCGTTGACGGCACGGAGTTCCCGGTAGCCCAGCCCGAGCCGGTCCATGACCCCCGGCCGGAACTGCTCCACCACAATATCTGCGTCGCGCGCGAGGTCGATTGCCTCGTCCCTGCCCTGCTTTGATTTGAGATCGAGCTCCCGCACCGTCTTGCTCCGGTTCAGGAGCCGGTATGCCGCCCCCTGGCTGTCGAGGAACGGCAGGAAGCGTTTCATGTCATCACCGCCGGGCTTTTCGATCTTGACGACGTGGGCGCCCGCCTCCGCCAGCATCAGCGTCGCCAGCGGCCCCGGCAGCAGCGCCGAGAAATCGACGACATGAATTCCGTTCAGTGGCAGGCTCATGGGGCAGTTCCGGTCCGGGTGACAGGCTATTGATGGGCTACGAAATCCGCAGTCACCAGATAGAGCACGAGCGTGACGGTGAACACGGAAACGGCGGTGCCGATCAGTATGGCCGAAGATGCTCGCAGGACATAGGTCCGGTATTGGGTTGCCAGCACATAGATCGTGGCGGCCGGTGGCAGGCAGGCCACCAGGACGGCCGTGCGGACCCAGACAGGCTCGAAACCGCCGATCCAGTTGAGAAGGAAATAGACGATGACCGGATGGACGATCAGCTTGATCGTGATCAGAACCGGCAGTTCGCCCGGCACCCGTTCCAGCGACTGCAGGGCAACCGTAACGCCAAGCGCGAAGAGCGCGCAGGGCGCGGCGGCCGACTGGAGATAAGTCAGGAACCGGTCTACAGCGCCGGGCGGCTCGAAATCGGTGGCGGCAGCGGCAACGCCGATCAGCGTCGCCACGATGAACGGATGCAGAAGTACGCGGCCCGGTATCGCAATCAGTGTCTTTCCGATCCCCTGGCCCGACGGGCCGACCAGGGCCATCAACAGCGGCACGAGCGTGAAGATCAGGGCGATGTCGAAACAGAAGATCAGCGCCACCGGCACCGCTGCTTCAGGTCCGAACGCCAGGATCACCAGCGGCGGCCCCATGTAGCCGATGTTCCCGTAACCGCCGATCAGGCCCTGTATCGTCGCCTCGGCGAGATCGCCGCCGTTCCTGATTGCTGCATAGCTGAAGGCCAGCGCGAAGGCGGTGTAGGTGGCCAGGGTGGTCGCGAAGACAAAGCGCCAGTTGGCGAGCTGGTCGATCGGCGTCTTGGAGATCAGCTGGAAGAACAGTGCCGGCAGGGCGAAATAGATGACGAAGACATTCAGCCAGGCCAGCCCGTCCTCATCCTTCTTCCAGATCTTGCCGGCCAGGAAACCGAGGAATATCAGGCCGAAGAACGGCAAGGCGAGAAAGACGACGTCATACATGGGAAAGGCCGGCCTCTATCGTGTCACGCCGCCGTTGAAGCCGGAAGGTCGATTCCGATTGCGACAATCATCGGGCCTGCCGTTTCCCCCTTGTATCCCGCATCGGCTAATGATTAACGGTTCGCCCGTCAATTACCGAGAAGCGTGTACACCGCAGATGGCCCGAAAAAGAAGCCGGTCCCTTGCCCTCGCCTCCAGGCATGCGTTGGAATATGGCGCATTGCGGCTGCTGGCATTTCTCATTCGTGCCATGGGCACCGATGCCGCCTCCGGACTGATGGGTCGCATCTGGCAGGCGCTCGGGCCGAGGACCGGCCGGCACGCGCGTGTCATGGCAAATCTCCGGCGCGCATTCCCGGAAGAGCCCGACGAAAGGCTCGCCGCCATCGCCCGCCAGCAATGGAACAACCTCGGTCGGACTTTCGCCGAAAGCTTCCTGATCCACCGGTTTTTCAGCGAGGACCGCCGGGTGGAACTCACGGCGCACGCAAGGACCATATTCGACGAGCTGGAGAAATCCGGCAAAGGCTTCGTTCTCGTGTCCCTTCATTCCGGAAACTGGGAACTGGCGCTGATGCCGGTTGCCCGGACGTTCGGTCTGACCGGGCTATACCAGCGGATCTCCAACCCGCTCGCCGATCGCTACATTACCGCCCAGCGCCGGCAGGTGTTTCGCGGCGGCCTGATCGCCAAGGGTCACAGCACGCCGCGCGCGGTCATGCAGATCGTCCGCGACGGCGGTGGAATCGGTATCCTGGCCGATCAGCGCGAGCGAAAGGGCGTTGATGTCACCTTTTTCGGTGAAGCGACCAGCGCCAATCCGTTTCCGGCAATGATCGCGCGAAGGCTCGGCGTGCCGCTGATCGCAGGCCGCGCGATCAGGCAGGACGGGGCCAGGTTCATCGTCGACGGCAATCCGATCCCGGTCCCCGTCAGCAACGATGCAGCCGCTGACGTACAGGCGGCGACGCAGGCCATCCAGTCCCGGTTCGAGACCTGGATCCGCGAAAATCCGGGGCAATGGATGTGGGTCCATGACCGCTGGAAGCCTTCGCGTCCGCGCCGGCGGCGGGAGGGCGCGACACTTGACAAATCCGCCCCGAACGCAAACTAAGCGCTTATGAGCGAAAAAACCGTACGCCGGGCGAAGTTTAACGTCGGACAGGTGGTCCGCCACCGGCTCTATCCCTTCCGCGGGGTGATCTTCGATGTCGACCCCGTCTTCGACAATACCGAGGAATGGTATCAGTCAATCCCGGAAGAAGCCCGTCCCGCCAAGGACCAGCCGTTCTACCACCTGCTCGCCGAAAACGAGGAAACCGAGTACATCGCCTACGTTTCGGAGCAGAATCTGCTTATCGACGAGAGCGGCGAGCCGGTCCGCCACCCCCAGGTCGGCGATCTCTTCAGCGAGTTCGAGAACGGCATGTACCGGACCCGGGAAATCCCGAACTGACGCGCGCGCCAACAAAAACAAAAAGGCTCCCGGAAGGGAGCCTTTTCGTCATTTGGGTCTCGTCCGAAACTACTGGTTCTGCTGCGCTTCGATCAGCTTCTCGCGCGCACCCTTGGCCTTCTTTTCCAGCTCGTCCTGCAGCTTCTTGGCATCGGCCTGGAGCTTCTTAGGATCGGCGCCCGGCCCGTCATAACTCTTGGTGAATCCGGAAAGGCTGAGATTGAAATTGAGCTGCCGGCCCCGCTGGTTGGTGGCGGTGACGACCAGCTCGTTGCCGGCCTTCAGGGCAGTGACGTACTCCGGGGTGATCTCGACATCGCCGAAGCACAGGTTCGGCACGCAGATAGAATAGGTGACGGTCTTTTCGTTGGCGCCGTCGATCTTGACGTTCAGTCCCTGCCGCAAAAGCATTCCCGGCGGCACCGCCACGAGAAGCTTCTTGGAATCCTTTTTCTCCTGCAACATGACCGAAGAAAGCACCTGCCCGGTGGTGGCGAGCAGCTGGCGGGTCGTCACGCAGACGACCTCTTTGGTCTGCGTGTTCTCGTTGCAGATCTTCTGCCATTCCGGCTGCGGCGGACGCTGACCCTGGTCTGAGGATTGCGCCATCGCTCCGCCGGCGGCCATGACGGCCAGCGCGGCCGCCGATGCGACGGCTCGGGTTCGATTGACGAATCTGTTTGAGAGTTTCATTCTCTGATCCTTGGAAATGGTTTTGTGCCTTGCCGGATAGTCCGGTCGACATTGGTCCAGCCTTCATTGGCTACGGCTGGTGATCTTCAAATGTGGCGTGAGCATGTCACGACGAATTCACATCGTTCCATAGCGCCGATTTGCGCCCAAGACCAGATTGACGCACACTTTTTTGATTGGTGCGGGTTACCCGATTGAACATGGTTCACCGTAATTCCCGGATGGAAGGCAGATCATTTTGGACAGCTTCATATCGCCGTTGATTCGCGGGCGCCGGGCAATCATAGCCGCGGCAGCCGCCGCGGGAGTATCGTTCGGCATGGTGGGCGCGCACGCTGAGCCGGAGCATGCGATCGCCATGATTGGCGATCCTGCCCTGCCACCGGATTTCACGCACCTGCCTTACGCAAACCCCGACGCACCCAAGGGCGGGCGCATCCGATACGGCATGGTCGGCACCTTCGACAGCGTCAATCCGTTCGTCGTCAAGGGCACCGCGTCGCGCGGGATCATCGATTATCTGTGGGGCAACAACGTCTACGAGACGCTGATGGCGCGCAGCTATGACGAGCCCTTCACGATGTACGGGCTGCTCGCCGAGAGCATCGAGACACCGGACGACCGCTCCTGGGTCGAGTTCACGCTCAATCCGAAGGCCCGCTTTTCCGACGGCAAGCCGGTCCGTCCGGAGGATGTCGTGTTTTCCTTCCACCTGCAGAAGGAAAAGGGCCGGCCGAAAGGCTGGTACGCAAAGATCGCCGAAGTGAAGAAGGTCGGCGAGCGGACCGTCCGCTTCACCTTCGTCGACGCCAGCGACCGGGAACTGCCGCTGATCGCCAGCCTGATGTTCGTGTTTCCCGAGCACGCGACAGATCCGGAAGAGTTCGGCAAGGCGTCGCTGACACCGTTCGTCGGAACCGGCCCTTACCTGTTCGACAAGATCGATGCGGGGCGGACGATCACGTTGCGCAAAAACCCGGACTACTGGGGCAAGGATCTGCCGATCAAGCGCGGCTTCGACAATTTCGACGAAATCTCGATCGAATATTTCCGTGATTCAACGGCTTACCTCGAAGCCTTCAAGAAGGGCCTGTTCGATGTCAGCGTGGAGAGTGATCCCAAGCGCTGGTCGAACAGCTACGCGTTTCCCGCCGTGTCAGAAGGCAGAGTTATCCTGGAGCCGATCGGCTCGGAAACGCCGAAGGGTATGACCGGGCTTGTCCTGAACACCCGCAAGCCGGTCTTCCAGGACATCCGGGTACGCAGGGCCCTGGGTCTGTTTCTCGACTTCAAGTGGCTCAACAAGACGCTGTATTTCGATCTCTACCGGCGCAATGAGAGTTATTTCCAGGACTCCGAACTGTCGTCGATCGGCGTAGCCGCCGACGAGACGGAAAAGACCCTGCTGGCGAGGTTCGGCGCGACTGTACGCGACGACGTGATGGATGGCACCTACCGGGTTCCGGAACATGACGGCACCGGCCGGGACCGCAAGTTGATCCGGCAGGCGATCGATCTGCTGAAGGAAGCCGGTTATGACCGCAAGGGCAACGAGATCGTCAATGTCGAGACGGGCGAACCGCTGACTTTCGAAGTGTTGGTGAGGACCAAGGGCGAGGAGCGGGTCGCGCTGGCCTGGCGGCGCTTCCTCTCGGTCGCCGGCATCAATATTTCCGTACGGCTGGTGGACAGCTCGCAATATTGGGAACGTCTGAAGACGTTCGATTTCGACGTCATTCAATGGAAATATTCCACTTCCCTGTCGCCGGGAAACGAACAGAATTATCGATGGTCCTCGCAGGCGGCGGACAATCCCGGCACCTGGAACTTCTCCGGCGCGAAGGACCCGGCCATCGACCGCCTGATCGAGGCGATGCTCGGCGCGCGCACGCGTGACGAGTTCGTCTCCATCGTGCGCGCCTACGATCGCGTGCTGATTTCCGGCGCCTATCTCGTCCCGCTCTTCTACGCCCCCGAGGACTGGTATGCCCGCTGGTCGTATATCCGGCATCCCGACCGGCACTCGCTTTTCGGCGCCCAGCCCACTACATGGTGGTATGAGGAGTAGATCATGAGCGAAAAGACTGCCGACGGCCCGATCATCATCGACATCGTTTCCGATGTCATGTGCCCCTGGTGCTATATCGGCAAGCGCCGGCTTGAAGCCGCGCTGGAGCGCACGCCGTACGAACTGGAGATCCACTGGCGGCCGTTCCAGCTCGACGGCACTCTGCCGCCCGGCGGCAAGGACCGGAAGGTCTACCTTGAAGAGAAGTTCGGTTCGACCGAGCAGGCCAGGCAGATCTACGACAACGTGTCGGCCGCCGGCGACGTGGAAGGCATCCCGTTCGCCTTCGAAAAGATCGAGGTCTCCCCCAACACACTCGACGCCCACCGGCTGATCCGCTGGGCCGGCGGCGTCAGCCATGAGCTCCAAGAGCGCGTCGTCGAAAGCCTGTTCCAGGCCTATTTCATCTACGGCGAGAACATCGGCGACCACGACGTCCTGGTACGCATCGCCGAAGATGCCGGCATGGACGCCAAACTGGTGGCCGACCTGCTGGAGAAAGGCGCCGACCGGGATCTGGTCGCCCAGGAGATCGAACTGTCGCACAGGATGGGCGTCACCGGCGTTCCGACATTCATCGTCGATAACAAGTATGCGATCGTCGGCGCCCAGCCGGCCGAACAGCTTGTTGAAGCCATACACGCCATTGCCAGCCAGCGCGGCGCCAACGACAATCCTCCACCATCGGCCTGATCGCGACCGCGCCTACGCGGCCTCCTGTTCGCCTTCCGCGGCCAGCCTCTCCAGCCGCGTGAGAATGGTTGCCACGCCCTGAAGCCGGTCCTGGCCGGTCTTCCAGTCCCGGATCAGCACGATCCGCTGGTCGGGGCGCACCTTCGCCATCGAGCCCTGCTCGCCGATGTAGCGGATCAGACCGCCGGGATTGGCGAACTCGTTGTTGCGGAAGGCGATGGACACGCCCTTCGGTCCGGCATCGACCTTTTCGACATTGGCGCGCCGGCAGAGCCCTTTCACGTAGACGATCTTGATCAGGTGATCGACTTCCTCCGGCAGTTCGCCGAAACGGTCGACCAGCTCGGCGGTGAAATCGTCGATTTCCTCCGGATCGTCGAGATCGGCGAGCCTGCGGTAGAGATTCATGCGCAGCTGCAGGTCCGGCACATAGTCTTCCGGAATGAGCACCGCCATGCCGATGGTGATCTGCGGCGACCAGCGCTCCGCCTCGGCGCCCTCGTCGCCGTCGCGCAGGCTTGCTACGGCCTCCTCCAGCATCTGCTGGTAAAGCTCGAAGCCGACCTCGCGGATATGGCCCGACTGTTCCTCGCCGAGCAGATTGCCGGAACCGCGGATATCGAGATCATGGCTGGCGAGCTGGAACCCGGCGCCCAACGTATCCAGCGATTGCAGCACCTTCAGCCGCCGCTCCGCCGTCACCGTCAGCGTCCGGTTCGCCGGGACGGTGAACAGCGCGTAGGCCCGCGTCTTGGACCGGCCGATGCGGCCGCGCAGCTGGTAAAGCTGCGACA
>DATHRP010000527.1:0-7255 GCA_035465195.1 Afifellaceae bacterium
CAACCATCGCGCTCTGCACGCCGGGAAGGCCCGACACCACCTGTTCCGCGGCCTGGCGCAGCGGCTCCAGGTCCTTGGCCTGCTCGGCCGGCACGGTGATGGAAAAGATGACCTTGCCACCGGAGACATAGATGTCGGAAACCAGGTCCTGGCTGATGATATCGCTCTTCAGGTCGGGACTTTTCACCCGCCTCAGCGCTTCGATGATCTGGTCCTTGGATATTTCGGCGGTCATTGTGCACATCCCCGATTGGCACTTTTGACGCTGACATATGGCCATGGCGCGCTAATATCAATGCGCGGTTGGACGCATCGCATGACCCGGCGTCCGTGACAGCCAAGAGAAACCGACAAGGCATCGATTGCCGTGAGCGAAACCGACACCCCCTACACGATCGTGCCGCAGCCGGACGCGCCCGGACTGTCGTCGACCGTTTCCGGCATCGACCAGAACGGCGAACCCGTCGAGACGCGGGTGGTGACCGAGCGCCCGCTGACCCTCTATCTGAACCGCCAGGAGATCGTCACCATGATGACGATCGGCGATCATCCGGACCTGCTGGCGCTTGGCTACCTGCGCAACCAGAACATGCTCGACGACGACGATGTCGTCACCGCGGTGGACTATGACGACGAGGTCGACGTGGTCGTCGTCCGCACCGAACGCGACACCGACTACGAGGCCAAGCTGCAGAAGAAGGTGCGCACGTCGGGCTGCGCCCAGGGCACGGTGTTCGGCGACGTGATGGCCGGGTTCGACGACATCACCCTGTCGGAGACCGCGACGATAAGGACCTCGTGGCTCTACGAACTCACCATGGCGATCAACACGACGCCGTCGCTCTACCTGGCAGCCGGGGCGATCCACGGCTGCGTGCTCTGCCGCGAGGACAGGCCGCTGGTCTACATGGAAGACGTCGGCCGCCACAATGCGGTCGACAAGATCGCCGGCTGGATGTGGAAGACCGGCTGCGATCCGGCAGACAAGATCTTCTACACGACCGGCCGCCTGACATCGGAGATGGTGATCAAGACAGTGATGATGCGGATTCCGATCCTCGTCTCCCGCTCCGGCTTCACCGCGTGGGGCGTGGAACTGGCGCGCCGGGCCGGGCTGACGCTGATCGGCCGGGCGCGCGGCAAGCGATTTGTCGTGCTCTCCGGCGAGGATCGCCTTGTCTTCGATGCCGATATTGCGCATCAGGAGGACGAGCCGGCGAAGCACCGCCGCAAGGGCAGCGTCACGGAACAGACCGAAGAACATGCAGAATGACTGAAGAAAAACCGGACACCACGGAACAACCGATCGCCGGCGTCATCCTGGCCGGCGGCATGGCGCGGCGGATGGGCGGCGGCGACAAGCCGCTGAAACAGATCGACGGGCGGACGATCCTGTCGCTGATCGTCGAGCGCCTGCGGCCGCAGGTCGACGGCCTGGTGCTCAACGCCAACGGCGATCCGGAGCGGTTCAGCGAATTCGGCCTGCCGGTGGTGGCCGATACGATCGGCGACCATGCCGGGCCGCTTGCAGGCATCCTCGCCGGAATGCGCTGGGCGGAGAGCGCCATGCCGGAGGCGAAATTCATCGTCAGCGCGGCAGGCGACACGCCGTTTTTCCCGGAGGACCTGGTGACGCGGCTTGCCGAGGGCTGCGGCCGCGACGAGAAGACCATAGCGCTGGCCGCGTCCGCCGAGGGCGTGCACCCGGTGTTCGGTCTCTGGCCGGTTGCCCTTGCAGACGACCTGGAAGCCTTCCTGGAAGAAGGCGAATCCGGCAAGATCCTCGATTTCGCCGACCAATTTTTCCGGCTCAACGTGCCATTCGACCATATCGATGTCGACGGCAACGAAGTGGACCCGTTCTTCAATATCAACAATCCCGACGACATCGAGCAGGCGGAGACCGTCGCGCGCGCGCTCGGCCTGGAAACGGACGGGCCGGCGGAGGGAGCCGGCCGGGCATGACAAGTCCGGTCTTCGGCGTCACCGGCTGGAAGAATTCCGGCAAGACGACGCTGGTGACCCGCCTCCTGGCGGAACTGGTCCGTCGCGGCCTCGTCGTGTCGACGGTGAAGCATGCGCACCATGCCTTCGACATCGACAAGCCGGGGACGGATTCGCACCGCCACCGCGAGGCCGGCGCGAGCGAGGTCATGATCGTCTCCGGCAACCGGTGGGCGCTGATGCACGAACTGCGCAAAGAGGACGAGCCACCGATGAGCCAGGCGCTGGAGCGGATCAGCCCTTGCGACCTTGTCCTGGTCGAGGGCTACAAGCGCGAGCCGCACCCGAAGATCGAGGCGCGGCGGCGGGATTCGACGAAATCCGGCCTGCTTGCCCCGGAAGACCCGACGATCGTGGCGATCGCCGCGGACCATCCGACGCCGGACGACGGCCGGCCGCTGTTCGACCTCGACGACATATCGGGGATCGCCGATTTCATCGTCGCCCATCTGGAGCTGGACACCGGTCATGGCTGAGCGCCGGCTGATTGACGACTGTTTCCTTCACGACAAGGACAGAATGCGCCACGACGATGCGCTGGAGTTGATCCGCGCCCGCGTCGGCTGCGTCAAGGACCCGGAAGAAGTGCCGCTGGCGGCGGCGGCCGGACGAATCCTGGCCCAGGCGGTGAATTCGACGCGCACGGTGCCGCCCGAAGACAATGCCGCCGTCGACGGATACGCCTTCCGCCATGCCGACTACGAGGCGACAGGCGGCTGGTTCGAGGTGACCGACAGGATCGCCGCCGGACATCCCTCCTCCGCCGCACTCCGGCCGGGTGCCGCGGCGCGGATCTTCACCGGCGCGGTGATGCCCGCCGGCGCCGACAGCGTCGCCATGCAGGAGGACTGCGAGGCGCACGAACAGGACGGCAAGCACTTCGTCGCGATACCGCCCGGCCTGAAGGCCGGCGCCAACCGGCGAAAGGCCGGAGAGGACCTGAAGGACGGCGACACGATCGCTGCGGCGGGCCAGAGCCTGCGGGCGCAGGACGTCGCCGCGATCGCCTCGACGGGCTTCGACACGGTCCGGGTGTTCGGGAAGCTGAAAGTGGCGCTCGTCTCCACCGGCGACGAGATCATCCGGCCCGGTACACCGGCCGGAGACGGACAGTCCTACGATTCCAACCATTTCCTGCTGCGCGCGCTGCTTGAACCGCTCGGCGCGGAAATCACCGACCTCGGCGTACTGGCCGACGATGCCGGGCTGGTACGGGAGACCCTGTCGCGCGCCGCCGAAAGCCATGATGCCATCCTCACGACCGGAGGCGCCTCGCGCGGCGAGGAGGACCATATGCTGGACGGGATCGACGAACTGGGCAGCCGGCACATGTGGCAGCTCGCGGTGAAGCCGGGACGGCCGATGATGTTCGGCCAGATCGGCGACTGCGCCTTTCTCGGCCTTCCCGGCAATCCGGTCGCCGCCTTCGTCTGCTTCGTTCTCTATGCCAGGCCGCTGCTCCTGACGCTGGGTGGCGGCTCCTGGCCCGAGCCGCAACGCTTCCCGCTGCCGGCCGCATTCGAGATCGCGAAAAAGAAACCGGACCGGCGGGAGTTCCTGCGCGGGCGGCTTGAAACGCGGGACGGCCGGCTCTGCGTCGCGAAATTCGAGCGGGACGGTTCCGGGCTGATTACCTCGCTGCGCGAGGCCGACGGGCTGATCGAGCTCGACGAGGACTGCTTGAGCGTGGCCGCCGGCGATATCATCTCCTTCATCTCGTTCAGCCAGTTCGGCGCGGCCGCCTGAGCGGCCGCCCGCGCCGGAATACAGCGGCCCGGCTTCCGTAAGGCTACTACCTTTGCAGCCGGCGGGCTGCATGAAAGGCGGTTGCGCGGGCCGATTTTTTGGTCAGACTGTCGGTTCAGCGCGGTCGGGGATGGCCGCCGGTATAACCAGACGGGAACTAAGCAATGGGTATTTTCAAGCGTTGGGCGGCCGCGGCCGCCATGGTCGCACTAGCCGCCGGGGTGGCGAATGCGGAAATCAAGAAGGTCGTGATCGGCACCGAAGGCGCCTATCCGCCGTTCAACAACATGACCTCGGACGGCCAGCTCGTCGGCTTCGACGTCGATATCGCCAAGGCGCTCTGCGAAGAGATGAAGGTGGAATGCGAATTCGTCACGCAGGACTGGGACGGTATCATCCCGGCGCTCATAGCTGGCAAGTTCGACGCCATCATCGCGTCCATGTCGATCACCGAGGAGCGCATGAAGGTCGTCGACTTCACCAACAAGTACTACAACACGCCGCCGGCGATCGCCGTGCCTAAGGATTCCGAGCTTTCCGGCGTAACAGCAGACGACCTCAGCGGCGTGCGGATCGGCGCTCAATCGTCCACCACGCATTCCAACTATGCCGAGGCCAAGTTCCCGGATGCCGACCTGCAGCTCTATCCGACGGCCGACGAATACAAGCTGGATCTCGCCAACGGCCGCATCGACGCGGCGATCGACGACGTGGTCGTGCTGTCGGAATGGCTGGCGACCGACGACGGCGCCTGCTGCAAGATCCTCGATACGCTGACACCGGACATCGAGATCAACGGACCGGGCGCCGGCATCGCCATCCGCAAGGGCGAGGACGAGTTGAAGGAGATGTTCAACAAGGCGATCGACGCCATCCGCGCCAACGGCAAGTACAAGGAAATCAACGACAAATATTTCGAATTCGACGTCTACGGCGGCTGACCAGCGTCCAATAACAATGGGCCGGCGGGCGAGACCCTCGCCCGCCGGCCATCCTTGAAGACGGGGCAGGCATGAACGAAGCGCTGACGCTGTTGTCGTTCGGCGACGAGGGGTGGGGAGACGAACTGGCCCGAGGTGTTTTCATCACCATCTCGCTTGCGCTTGCGTCACTCCCCTTCGGACTGATCATCGGGTTCTTCGTAGCCCTGGGCAAGAAAAGCGAAGAGCCTTCACTGCGGCGCGCGGCGGAAATCTACACGACCATCTTTCGCGGCCTGCCGGAACTGCTGACGCTGTTCATGGTCTTTTACGGCATTCAGATCATCGTCCGGCAGTTTCTGCTGCTCTTCGTCGACGATCCGCAGTTCGAGATCAATTCCTTCGTGGCCGGCATGATCGCGCTTTCGATCGTGTTCTCCTCCTATGCCAGCGAGGCCTTCCTCTCCGCTTTTCGGGCCATCCCCCAAGGCCAGTACGAGGGTGGCAACGCGCTGGGCCTGAGCGGTGGCCAGACGATGCGGCTGGTGATCCTACCGCAGTTGATCCGGCTGACCCTGCCGGCACTCTCCAACCTCTGGCTGGTGCTCCTCAAGGACACCGCGCTGGTCTCGGTAATCGGGCTTGAGGACATTCTGCGGCAGGCGGGCATAGCCGCTCGCGTCGCAAAGGAGCCGTTCCTGTTCTTCGGCACGGCCTGCCTGCTCTATCTGGTGCTGGCCATGTTTTCCTCCGTCGCACTGACCGGCATCGAACGGTGGTCGAACCGTGGCGAGGCACCGCGATGACCGATGTCGCAGCGCCGCTGCCAAGGGCTCGCAAATGGAGCCGGACACGCGTAGTCGGCAACGGCCTGATTGCGCTCTGGACCCTTGCCGGGATCGGTATCGCCTACTTCATCTACGCCCAATACGATCCGGAGTTCTACGCGCGCTATGCTCCACGGTTCTTCAACGGTTTCATCATCACCGTCGAGATCGTCGTGCTTTCCATCGTCATCGGCGCCCTGATCTCGCTACCCATCACGCTCGGCCGACTATCGCAGAACCCGCTGGCCGGAATACCGGCCTATGCCTTCGTCTATTTCTTCCGCGGTACGCCGCTGATCGCCCAGACCTTTCTCGTCTATTACGGTGCAGGCCAGTTCCGCGCCGCGTTCGAGACCGTCGGGCTATGGTGGTTCTTTCGCGATTCATTCAATTGCGTCGTTTTTACATTTGCCCTGAACACCGCAGCCTACCAGGCGGAGATCCTGCGCGGCGCGATCAGGAATGTCACGAAAGGCCAGCGCGAGGCGGCACAGACTCTCGGCATGCCGCGATGGCTGATATTCTGGAAGATCATACTGCCGCAGGCGCTGATCGTCGCGCTTCGCCCTTACGGCAACGAGATCGTGCTGATGATCAAGGGTTCTGCGATCGCCTCGATCGTCACGGTCTTCGACCTGATGGGCGAGACCCGGCGCGCCTTTTCCAGGACGTTCGACTTCCAGACCTATATCTGGGCGGCCATCATCTACCTGGTGATGGTTGAAATCCTGCGTCGCGTGTGGGACGTGCTTGAAGCGCGGCTGACACGGCACCTGAAGCGCGAGACGTCCGACGACGATGCGGGCCCGGGCAAGGATCCCGCAAGGACGCAGCGCGCGCCGGGTGAGCCGCCGGCCGGCGGCGGGCTCATGCCGCACTGAAATTCAAACGTCTTTTCAACTTCGTCCTTCACCATCATCGAGGAGTTCACCAATGGCAAAAGTTGCCTTCATCGGTCTCGGCGTCATGGGCTATCCCATGGCCGGCCACATCGCCTCCAAGGGCGGGCACGACGTCACCGTCTACAACCGCACGTCCGCCAAGGCGGACAAGTGGGTTTCCGAATATGGCGGCTCCAGCGCGGCGACGCCGCGCGAGGCGGCCGAGGGCTGCGACTTCGTCTTCTGCTGCGTCGGCAACGACAATGATCTGCGTTCCGTCACCACCGGCGAAGACGGCGCCTTCCACGCCATGAAGGCCGGGGCGATCTTCATCGACAATACACCGGCGAGCGCCGACGTTGCCCGCGAACTGGCGGCGGCGGCGGAAAAAGGCGGCTTCGGCTTCCTCGACGCGCCGGTCTCCGGCGGCCAGGCCGGTGCGGAGAACGGCGTGCTCACCGTGATGGTCGGCGGCGACAAGGCGACCTTCGAAAAGGCGCAGCCGGTGATCGACTGCTACGCGCGGATGGTCGGGCTGATGGGGCCGGCCGGCGCCGGGCAGCTTACCAAGATGGTCAACCAGATCTGCATCGCCGGCCTCGTGCAGGGGCTTTCGGAGGGCATCCACTTCGCCAAGAAGGCGGGCCTCGACGTGGAACAGGTGATCGGCGTGATCTCAAAGGGTGCGGCGCAATCCTGGCAGATGGAGAACCGCTATGTCACCATGAACAACGACGAGTACGAACACGGATTCGCGGTCGACTGGATGCGCAAGGACCTGGCGATATGCCTCGGCGAAGCGCGCAACACCGGCGCGCACCTGCCGGTGGCCGCACTCGTCGACCAGTTCTATTCGGAAGTTCAGAAGATGGGCGGT
>DATHRP010000528.1:0-2971 GCA_035465195.1 Afifellaceae bacterium
CATGGACATCGCCGAGCGCCGCGTGCCCCAGGACGGCCGCATCAAGATGCGCCTCTCCAGGAACCGGGCCATCGACTTTCGCGTCAATACCTGTCCGACGCTCTTCGGCGAGAAGATCGTGCTGCGTATCCTAGATCCGTCGAGCGCCAAACTCGGTATCGATGCGCTGGGGTACGAAGACAAGCAGAAACAGCTGTATCTCAAGCACCTGAACAAGCCCTACGGCATGATTCTCGTAACGGGCCCGACCGGTTCCGGTAAAACGGTTTCGCTCTACACGGGTCTGAACATCCTCAACACCATCGACCGCAACATTTCGACGGCCGAGGACCCGGCGGAAATCAACCTGCCGGGCATCAACCAGGTCAACGTCAATCCGAAAGTCGGGCTGACGTTTGCGTCGTCGCTCAAGGCCTTCCTGCGCCAGGATCCCGACGTCATCATGGTCGGCGAGGTTCGTGACCTCGAAACGGCCGAGATAGCCATCAAGGCCGCGCAGACCGGCCACCTCGTCCTGTCGACACTGCACACGAACGACGCACCGCGCACGCTCACTCGCCTCGTCGACATGGGCGTGAAGCCTTACGCAATCGCAACGTCGGTGAGCCTGATCATTGCCCAGCGCCTGGCCCGGCGGCTGTGCGACAACTGCAAGGAAGCGCAGGAAATCCCGAAGGAGGCACTCAAGAAAGAGGGTTTCACGGACGCCGAGATCGACAAGGGCGTCACCGTGTTTGCAGCCAAAGGCTGCAAACAATGCAACGAAGGTTACAAAGGCCGCATCGGCATCTTCCAGGTCATGGAAGTCTCCGAGACGATGGGCCGCATAATCATGGAAGGCGGCAACGCGATGCAGATCGCGGACCAGGCTGCCAAAGAGGGGGTTATCGACTTGAGGCGGGCTGGTTTGAACAAAGTCAAGGAAGGCGTTACCAGCCTGGTGGAAGTGAACAGGGTTACAATCGAGTAGGTTTGTACCTCATCTGACGGACGAGAACGATGGCCGAGACAGCAGCAGCAACCATGCCCTTCCTCTGGGAAGGCACCGATCGCAAGGGCAACAAGGTCAAGGGCAAGAGCATGGCGAGCACCGAGCAAGCGGTGCGCGCCGATCTCCGCCGCCAGGGCGTCGTGCCGACCCGGATACGCAAACAGCGGGCGAAGGCCTTTTCCGCCGGATCGAAGATTACTACCGGCGATATCGCCATATTCAGCCGCCAGCTCTCGACGATGCTGGCCGCCGGCATCCCGCTGGTGCAGGCGTTCGAGATCGTCGGCAACGGCCACGAAAACGCGGCGATGCAGAAACTGATTCTCGGTATCAAGGCGGATGTCGAGGGCGGTAGCGCGCTGGCGGAGGCTCTGGCCAAGAAGCCCCTGTACTTCGACGACCTGTTCGTCAACCTCGTCGAGGCGGGCGAACAGGCCGGCGCGCTCGAAACCCTGCTCGACAAGATCGCGACCTACAAGGAAAAGACCGAGGCGATCAAGAAGAAGATCAAGAAGGCGCTGACCTATCCGGCCGCCGTTCTGGTGGTGGCATTTGTCGTCACAACCATCCTGCTTATATTCGTCATTCCGGCATTCGAAGACCTGTTCCAGGGATTCGGTGCGGATCTGCCGACGTTCACGCGCATGGTCATTGACCTGTCCGTCTTCGTCAGAACCAATGGCGTGATACTCGCGATGGGAATCGGTGCAGCAATCGCCGCGTTCCTGTATTTCAAGAAGCGTTCCCGCGCAATGCGGCATTTCCTCGACCGGATGTCGCTGAAAACGCCCATCATCGGCCCCATCCTGCAGAAAGCGGCCATCGCGCGCTACGCCAGGACGCTCTCCACGATGTTCGCCGCGGGCGTACCGCTTGTCGAGGCGCTCGAATCGGTCGCGGGCGCCACCGGCAATATCGTTTACGAGGAAGGCGTGCTCAAGATGCGCGACGAGGTTGCGACCGGGCAGCGGCTGCAGCAGTCGATGGAGAACACCGACCTGTTCCCGAACATGGTGATCCAGATGATCGCGGTCGGCGAGGAATCGGGCTCGCTCGACGACATGTCGGCGAAGGTCGCGGACTTCTACGAGGAAGACGTCGACAACGCAGTAGACAACCTGTCGAGCTTGCTGGAACCGCTGATCATGGCGATCCTGGGCGTGCTCGTCGGCGGCCTGGTCGTCGCGATGTACCTGCCGATCTTCAAGATGGGCTCCGTCATCTGACGATCCTTCGTCCATTTGCAAAAAAACGGCGTTCGGAGGACACTCCGGACGCCGTTTTCGTTCACAGCCCCGGTAATCCAGACGGAGACAGTGCATGCTCGAACTGCTCGCCGAGTCACCCGCGATCTTTATCGCCGTCGCGTTCGCCTTTGCGCTCATCATCGGCAGCTTCCTGAACGTCGTCATCTACCGTCTGCCCATCATGATGGAACGCGAGTGGCGGATGCAGTGCGCCGAACTCGCCGAGACACCGGCTCCCGACGTCCCGGAAGGCCGCTTCAACCTCGTGGTGCCGCGCTCCCGCTGTGCCTCCTGCGGCGCGCAAATCACGGCATGGCAGAACATCCCGGTGCTCAGCTACCTGATGCTCGGCAGCCGCTGCGCGGCCTGCAAGGCCGCGATCCCGGCGCGTTACCCGATCGTCGAATTCGTGACGGCGCTGCTCGTCGCCGTCGTCGCCTGGCGCTTCGGCGCGAGCTGGCAGGGCCTGATGGCCATCGTCCTGACGTTGTTTCTGGTGCCGATCACCATGATCGACTTCGACCGCTGCCTCATCCCCGACTCCATCGTGCTGCCGCTCCTGTGGATCGGTCTCGGCATGAGCCTCTGGCACCCGCAGGCCGGCGCCGACGTACTGTTCATCGCGCCGACCGATGCGATCATCGGCGCCATCGCCGGCTATCTCAGCCTGTGGTCGTTCTACTGGCTGTTCAAGCTCGTTACCGGCAAGGAAGGCATGGGTTACGGCGACTTC
>DATHRP010000529.1:0-9757 GCA_035465195.1 Afifellaceae bacterium
TCGCAATCGGTTCCCCCTCGGCCCGCCGGCGCGCCGGCTTGCGGACAATGCTGTCCGGAAATTAGACTTACCGCCGCTGACAGGAAAGAGCCATGAAGATACCCGGTCCCGATCACCCCATCACGATCGTACCTTATCGCGGTATCGTCCGTGTCCGCTCCGGACCGGCCGATATCGCCCGGTCCGGCCGCGCCCTGGCGCTGCGCGAGGCATCCTATCCGACGGTCTACTACGTTCCGCGCGACGATGTCAGGATGGACGCCTTCAGGCGTTCCGACACGGTGACCCACTGTCCCTACAAGGGCGACGCCGCGCACTATTCGCTGGCGGACGATGGCAGGGAGGTGGAAAACGCCGCCTGGTCCTATGAAGAGCCTTACGAGGCGGTCTCGGCGATCGGCGATTGTCTCGCCTTCTATGCCGGCAAGGTGGAAATCTCGGTCGAGCCGGAGTGAGCCGGACTAGAACCGTTCGACCCACGGCCTGAGTTCGACCTCCCACGTCCATGCCGAGCGGTTCTGCGCAAGCACCGCCATGTAGGTCTCGGCGATGGCATCGGGGTCGAGCATCGAGTCCGGCTTGTCGGCCGGCTCCGTGCGGCCCGGATTGCGGATCGCGCCGTCGATGACGAAATGGGCGACGTGGATGTTCTGCGGCTGAAGCTCGCGCGCGATCGACTGGGCGAGGCCGCGCAGCGCGAACTTGCCCATGGCGAACGGCGCCGACAGCGGATAGCCCTTCACGCTGGCCGAGGCGCCGGTGAAGAAGATTGCGCCCTCGCCCGCGGGGATCATCCGCTGCGCCGCCTGCTGAGCCACCAGGAAGCCGCCGAATGCGGACACCAGCAGCGCCTTTTCCACCGCCTCCGGTTCAAGCTCGACCAGAGGCCCTCGGGTGCGGGCGCTGGAATTGTAGAGCACGAAGTCCGGCGCGCCGAGATCCGCCTCGACCGCCTTGAACAGGGCGTCGACCTGGTCGGGCTCGGCCGCGTCGCACCGGTAGGCCCGGCCGCCGATCGTCTCCGCCAGAGCCTGGTTGGTTTCCAGCGACCGCGCGGCCAGCGCCACCTTCGCTCCCTTGTCCGCAAGCTTGCCGGCGACAGACGCCGACAGTCCGGCTCCGGCGCCGACGATCAGGGCGGTTTTCGGTGTCATGGGCTCAACTCCTGCGCCGGGTCCCCGCTGCCGCCGGCCTCATTCGGTGATCGTGAACGGAATGCGGAATTCGCCTGTCTTCGCGGAAACCCGGTCCTTCACCGTAAAGACACCGATATAGCGCCCGGGCTTCAGGTTGGGAATGATCAGCGAAAGCGTCATGTTGAAGTCCCGGTTCAGCGAACGGGACAGGTGGCTGACGGAAAACAGGTCGGCGCTGGCTGCCAGGACCTGTCCGGTGGCGTTCTCTATCCTGAAACCGGTGTTGAGGCCGATCTCGTACTGCCCGGATTGCCGTCCTATGCCGAAGCCCACGGGCTCGGCATAGACCGTAAACCTGTCGCCGCCCCGGAATTCCGAGCCGGCCCGCGGATCGTAGTCGCCGAAACCGGCGGCGCGTTCGACGAGCAGCGTTTTGCGGAAAGCCAGCGGGCTTTTCTGCCAGAAGGCGTGGATGGCCGTATTGAAGGCGGAGTAGGCTGCCTCCGTATTGCCCTGCGCGAGCAGGTCCTCGGCCCGCCCTGCCGCGTCGCTTGCCGCACCCGCGAGGGCGGTCTGTCCAGTCAGAATTCCGGCAATAAGCGCAGCACAATAGATCCGTGCATGCATGCGCGGTCCCCCATCTACTTGAACTCTCGGGAGACTATTGCCGCATTCCATACCGCAGCGCAATGCGCGGCAAGGCCGCGCCGGTGAACGACAAAATGGCGCGCCCCTGCGGGCGCGCCTGACTGATCGGGTTGTTTGCGGGTCACATGGCCGTGTCGCGCAGGAACTCGTAATCGCCGCCCTCGGCGGCCGAATGGCAGGCAATACAGCCGGCATCGGCACCCTTGGCCACCCTTCCGGCCAACTGCATCCCTTTCGGATTTTTGTCGAGCGAACCATCTGCCAGATACTTCACCCAGTAGATGTCCTTGTTGTCCGGGTCATAACCCTGTTCCCGGAAGAACATGACCGTAACCGCGGCGGGCGTCCTCGAAGGATCATTGGCGATCTCTTCCGGTGAAACGCCTTCCGGGCCGTAGTTGCGCTTGACGATGACGGTACCGGTATGTCCATTGACGGTGACCGTGCTGTAGAGTGTCTCCAGAACAAAGCCGTGCGGTTCGGTACCCTCATAGGGTTTGGTGCGGATCGCACCTTCGCCAACCAGCTTGGCATCGGCCAGAACAGTCCATAGCTGTTTCGAATAGGCAACGTCTTCGTCGCCACCGAATGGCGCCATCTGACTGTTGGCGCTATTGACCGCAATGGCGGCCGCGCCGATCAGGCCGGCCGTCGCAGCCAGTGCGGACAGTCGCAGCTTGAGACGTATTGCATTGGGCATGTTCGTTCCCTCCGGCAGTCGAGCCCCCATCGGGGAACACTAGAGGCCGGAAGGCCGGCAATCACGTCACACCGGTTCACAACTGATTGAGCCTTTCAAGAGCGCCCGAGTTCAGCTCGTGTTCGAGCCGACCGTGATGACGGAGATCGGACCGCCGAACAGCCGTCTAGCCGCCCGCTTCACGTCGTCCATCGTGACGGCCTCGATCAGCCCGTTGCGCTTTTCGATATAATCGATGCCAAGATTGTCGATCTGGATGCCGATGAGCTGGCGCGCGATCTTGCGGGACGCGTCGAACCTGAGCGCGTAATTGCCGGTGAGAAAGGCCTTGGCCTTGCGCAGTTCCTCCTCGCTAGGGCCCTCGGCCGCGTAGCGCTCGATCTCTGCTTTCATGATGCCGATCGCCTCGTCGGCTGCATCGGCCCGTGTCGCCGCAGCGGCGATATAGATGCCGGAATGATCGTAGGGGATCAGATGCGTGCCGACCGAATAGGCCAGTCCCCGTTTTTCGCGGATCTCGTTGTAGAGCCGCGAGGAGAAGGTTCCGCCGCCCAGGACGTGGTTCGCGACATAGGCGGCGATGAAATCGGGATCGTCACGCTTGAGCCCTTCGCCGCCGAGGCGGATGATCGTCTGCGGTATGCCGAGCGCGACATGTTCACGCTGCCCGGCATTGGGCTTGATGTCGGTGATGGGCGTGAGGTCCGCCCCGGCCGGCAGGCCGCCGAACACCTCGTCGAGCATGCCGGAAAGCTGCTCTGCGCTGATGGCGCCGACCACCGCGACATAGAGATTGTCCCTGGCCATGGTGCGTTTGTGAAATGCCTTCAGGTCCGCGCCGGTGATCGCCGCCACCGTCTCCGGCGAGCCCTCGACGAACCTGCCGTAGGGATGGTCGCCGAACACGGATTCCGCGAAAGCCTTGCGGGCGATCTCCTGTGGATCGGTCTGGCCCCGTGTCAGGCCGGAAATGATCTGTCCCTTGATGCGCTCGACCGGTTCGTCGTCGAAGCGCGGTTCGGTGACGGCAATCCGCGTCAGTTCGAAGGCCTCGTCCATGTTCGTCTGAAGGGTACGCATGTTGCCGTAGAAAGCATCGCGGCCGGCGTCGAACGAAAGATCGACATTGGTTTCCTGCAAACGTTGCTGGAACGCCCTCGAATCGAGATCGCCTGCGCCTTCGTCGAGCATGCCGGAAAGGAAGTTGGCCAGTCCGGACTTTTCCGCGCTCTCCTGGCTGGATCCGCCGCGAAAGGCGAAGTTCATGGTGACGATGGGAACCGTATAGTCCTCGACGAGCCAGGCCCTGATGCCTCCGGGGCTCGTCACCTCCTTGATGTTCACCGCCTCCGCGGGTTCTGCAATCACCACTGCAATGCTCATGGAAACTCCCGCTAGGGCCTGAAGCGCGACGGCCGGCCACCGGATCATGACTTGCCTCCCTCGATGGCGGGCTCGTCGGTATTCTGCCCGGCATCCGCGGTCTTCGGCTCAAGGTATCCCGTGACCGAATGGTCAGGGTTCAGATAGGTCTCGGCGGCGGCCCGCACTTGTTCGGCCGTTACCGCCTGGATCCGCTCCGGCCAGGTCTGGACCTCTTCGAGGCTGCGGCCGTTGGTCACTGCGGATCCGACGATCCGCGCCATCGACTGCTGGCTGTCCTGACTGTAGATCGCCTCCGCGACAACGGAGCTCTTGGCCCGCGCCAACTCGTCTTCGCTAACGCCGTCCTTCACCAGGTCGGCGATCGATTGTTCGAGGGCCGACTGCAGTTCGGCGAGCGACACGCCGAGCTTGGGAATGCCATAGATCACGAACCGCGTGTCGTCGAGGGAGGACGACTGGTAATAGGCGCCGGCATAGGTCGCCAGCCCCTTGCCCCGCACCAGGTCGTCGTAGAACCGGCTGGTCGATCCCCCGCCTACGATGTCGGCCAGAACCGTCAACGCCTCCGCCTCGCCGTCCTTGGCGGTGTTGCTGGACGGTACGGGAAAAGCGCGCTGGAGCGTCGGCTCGCGAACCTTTTCGTCGCGAACCGTCAGCGTCTGGGGCCCCACCATCGGCGGTTCGGCCGGGCGCGGCGCGCGCACGGCATCCGGCCGGGCTGCGATCTGGCCGTAAGTCTGTTCGGCAAGCTGGCGCACTTCGTCCGGTTCCACGTCGCCGGCGACGACCAGCACCGCATTGTTCGGCGTGTAGTAGCGCTTGTAGAAATCGAGCGCCGCCTGCCGGTTGAGCGCCTTGATCTCGTGCTGCCATCCGATCACCGGCCTGCCGTAGGGATGGTTCTTGTAGAGCGTCGCCGACAGCGCTTCGCTAAGCAGCGCCCCCGGATCGTTCTCAATGCGGGTCCGGCGTTCCTCCAGGACAACGTCGCGCTCCGGGTTGACCACCGCGTCGCTCAGCACCAGCCCGGTCATCCGGTCGGCCTCCTTGGCCATCATTTCGCCGAGATGCTCCTTGGCGACACGTTGGAAGTAGGCGGTGTAATCGGATGAGGTGAAAGCGTTTTCCTCGCCGCCGATCTCGGTGATGCGTGCGGAAAACGCGCCGTCGGGGTTCTTGTCCGTGCCCTTGAACATCAGGTGCTCGAGGAAATGGGCGATGCCCGACTGGCCGGTCTGTTCGTCGGCGGCGCCGACCCTGTACCAGATCATGTGGGTGACGACGGGCGCGCGATGGTCGGGTATCACTACGACATCGAGCCCGTTTTCGAGGCTGAACTCCACGGCATTCGGCGCGATCCGCGGCGCAGGGGCTGCCGCGCGGGCAGCGTCAGGGGAATTCGGGTCTTTGGCGCTAGCGGGAACAGCGGTCATCAGAACTCCCATCATGACGCTGGAGGTGGCCAGAGCGAATAAAGTCCGGATCATCGGCTCGCAATCTCCTTGGCGATCTTTTGCTAGATATATAGCCGCCCGCGCCGTTCAAGACGAATGAACAATCGGTCATCTTCGTATTGGCTACCCGGTTAACACAGGTTTCGCGTCCGCTCAGGATTGACCGGGAAAGCTTTGCCCGATAGGCGCTCTCTATCTGAGACCCGAAAGGTTAACCCTTGATGAGTGGATTGCCGACGCGCATTGACGGCTTGAGCGGGATTGCCGGCGGCTATCGCGCCCTGCTGTGCGACGTTTGGGGCGTCGTTCACAACGGCGTGCGCGCCTTTCCCGCGACTTTGGAGGCCCTGGCGCGCTACCGCGCCGAGACCGGCGGATCGGTGATCCTGGTCACCAATGCGCCGCGCCCGGCCGCCGCGGTTGCCCGGCAGTTGGCCGGCCTCAGCGTGCCGGACGATGCCTATGACAGCATCGTGACCTCCGGCGACGTGACGCGCGCCGCCGTTGCGGCGAACGCGGGCGCGCGCGTCTATCACCTCGGACCGGAGCGGGACCTCGGCTTCTACGAGGGCCTGGATGTCATCCTCGTGCCGGCCGATGAAGCCGAGCTCATCAGCTGCACCGGCCTTTTCGACGACGATGTCGAGGGCCCGGACGATTATCGTGACATGCTCGCAGGCTTCGCCGAAAAGCGCCTGCCGATGGTCTGCGCCAATCCGGATGTCGTCGTGGAGCGCGGCGAGCGGCTCGTCTATTGCGCCGGCGCGCTGGCACAGCTCTACGAGGAACTGGGCGGGTCCGTGCTGCTCTCCGGCAAGCCGCACCCGCCGATCTACGACGCGGCGATGGAGCATGCCGGCCTCGATGACCGCGGCCAGGTGCTGGCGATCGGCGACGGTCTCTATACCGATATCCGCGGCGCCTGCGACGCCGGCATCGACGTGCTGTTCATCTCCGGCGGTATCCATTCGGAGGATTTCGGGCCCGTGCTCGATCCCGATCCGGCCCGCATCCAGGCGCGGCTTGACGCCGAGGGTCTGTCCATCACCGCCTACATGCCGGTGCTGACATGGCAGGGCAGTTCCGAACGATGACACCCGACCGCGCCGGACCGGTGCTTGCACGCTTCGATGCGCTGCCCGCCGCCTGGCGCGGTGCGGTTGTGGCGATCGGCAATTTCGACGGCGTACATACCGGCCACCAGGTTGTCCTTGCTGCGGCAAAGGCGGAAGCGGAAAGGGAGTCCGAACCGCTTGTCATGCTGACTTTCGAGCCTCATCCGCGCACCCTATTCCAGCCGGACAGCCCGGTGTTCCGGCTGACGGACGAGACGGTGAAGGCGGCGGTGGCTTGCGCCTGCGGTGTCGACGGCGTGCTCGTCCTGCCGTTCGATGCCGCGCTGTCGGCCATGAGCGCCGACGATTTCGTAAGCCGGATCCTGATCGACCGGCTGGCGATCCGCCACGCCGTGACGGGCTACGATTTCCACTTTGGCCACAAGCGCCAGGGTACGCCGGACTTTTTGAGACAGGCCGGCGTAGATCGCGGTTTCGGCGTGACAATCGTCGCCGAGCATGGCGACGAGGGCGGCGCGGTCTCTTCCTCGCGCATCCGCGACCGGCTGAGCGACGGCGATATCGCGGAAGCCAACAGGATGCTCGGCTGGGCCTGGTCGGTGTCCGGCGAGGTCTTGCATGGCGAAAAGCGCGGCCGCGATCTCGGCTATCCGACCGCCAATATGACGCTCGATCCCGCCTGCAGGCTGCGGCACGGCATCTATGCCGTCCGCTTTACACGCGCCGACGGAACCGTGCACGACGGCGTCGCCAGTTACGGCCGCCGGCCGATGTTCGACAATGGCCGGCCTCTGCTGGAGACCCATATGTTCGATTTCGACGGCGATATTTACGGCGAAACGGTGCTGGCCACGCTTCAGGGCTGGATCCGTCCGGAAGCGAAATTCGAGAGCGTCGACGCCCTGGTCGCGCAGATGCACCGCGACAGCGCCGAGGCGCGGGACTGCCTGAAAGCCGATCCCGCCTCCGCCGTCGACGAAGCCGTCCGCGACAGCTGGCTCAGGATCACGGCCGACGCCGAACGGCATGTTGAACATATTTGACGGCCGGCGTGTCCTGATTACCGGCGCGTCGGCCGGCATCGGGCTCAGCCTGGTGCGGAAGATCAGTCTTTTCGGCGCCGAGGTCCTGGCCTGCGGCCGGCGTCCGCGAAGCGACCTGCCCGGGGATTTTCCGGACGTCGCCTACCGTTCGATCGATCTCGCTGGGCCCGGTGCGGCCGGTGAGATCGTTGCGGCCGTGGAGGCACTCGATTGGGACACGCTCGACATCCTCATTCTCAATGCCGGCACCGGGCGCTATGCCGGCATCGATGCCGACGATGCGGAGTCCATTGCCGGCACCGTGCGGGTCAACCTCGCCGCGCCGGTCGCCATCACCCATGCGCTGTCCGGCCGCCTGCTTGCCGCCCACGGCCGGCTCGTGCTTGTTGGATCGGTGGCCCGCAAGGGCTCGCGCGGCTTTCCCGTCTACGCGGCGACCAAGGCAGCGGTGAACGGTTTCGCCCGCTCGCTGCGTTCCGAATGGCAGGACCGCGTCACGGTGCAGGTCTTCCATCCCGGCCCTGTCGCCACCGAGATGCATGCCCGCGCCGGCTATGACGCCGGCTGGCTGCGAAAGCTGTTCCTGAAACCGGACGACGTGGCCGAAGTGATGATCCGCCGCATGCCGCGCGGCGGTTCGCCACAGACGATCGGGTACCGGGCGGTGATCCGGATGAAGGAATCAGGCTTTCTCAGGGGCGCGCGCTGATGGATGCGCCGCTGAAAAAGGCACTCGTGACGGGTGCCGCGGCCGGGCTCGGCCTCGCGATCACCCGCCGGCTGGTCGGCGAGGGATGGCACGTGGTCGCCGCCGACCGCGACGCGGCGGCGCTGGCGCGGCTTGGCGAGGCGGTCACGCAGGCGGTCTGCGATTTTTCCGATCCGGAGGGTCTCGACGCGCTGTCCGCTGAACTGGCCGGGCAGGGGCCTTACGCACTGGCGATTCTCAATGCCGGCATCAACGCGACCGGGCAGTTCGAGACCGTGTCCATCGACCGCCAACAGGCGCTTGTGACCGTCAACCTTTCCGCGCCCATGATCCTGACGTCGGCGCTGGTCCGCGCCGATGCCGTCGCCGCCAGCGGCACGCTCGTCTTCATCTCCTCGCTGTCGCGCTATGTCGGCTATCCGGGCGCCGCGACCTATGCGGCCACGAAGGAGGGGATCGCGGTATTCGCACGCTCTGTGCGCCGTCCGCTCGCCCGCCGCGGCGTGAGGGTTCTGACCGCCTGTCCCGGCCCGCTCGACACGGCCCACGCCGCGGAGCATGCGCCGCCCGGCGCCGACGCCGGCAAGCGCATGAAGCCCGAAGACGCGGCACGCCACATCCTCGCCGCCGCCGCCCGCCCGGGTCTCGCCGGCCTGTTCCTTGGCGGAAATGTCATTGTGCCGGGAATGGGTCCGAAGGCGATGGCGCTGGCCGGCCGGCTGTTCCCCGGCCTTGCGACACACATCATGCGCAGGCTGATATTCGAGAAATTCTGAAGCTCGCCGGCGCTAGGCCAGCGTCACCGCATGCACCACGGCGGCGAAATGGCACGACGCGGCGGCCAGCACGAACAGGTGCCAGATGGCGTTCTGGTAGGGTAGCTTCTCCCACATGTGGAAGATCACCCCGACCGAATAAAGCACGCCGCCGATGGTGATCAGCGCCATGTCGGAAAGCGGCACGGCATCGAACAGCGGCTTGACGAAGAAGATGCCGGCCCAGCCGAGCGCCAGGTAGAGGCCGACGGTCAGGCTGCCCATGCCATTGCGGCGAAACAGCTTGACGACGATGCCGAACACGGCGACCGACCAGACGGCGCCGAGCAGGCCGTAGCCCCAAAGGCCGCCGAGGCTCACCACCGCGAACGGCGTGTAGGTGCCGGCGATCTTCAGGAAGATCGCCGCCTGGTCGAGCCGGCGCAGGCCGCCCTTCCAGTGCGGCACCGGGATCATGTGATAGGCGGCGGAGAACGAAAACATCGCCACCATGGCGATGCCGTAGATGACGAGGCTGGTTGCCGAATGCGCGGGAAGACCGGGGACCACGAAGGCGAAGACGATGATCGTCGCAATCAGGCTGGCGGTTACGCCGATCGCATGGATGACGCCGTCGGCGATCCGTTCGCTGAGCGTATAGGCTGGGTAATCCGGATACTCGCTGGACATTGTTATTATCCTATGTTGACCGCACCGGCGCGGCAATCGGCAATCCGGCCCGGGCGGCGCGTTCCAGCCGTCCGAACCGGTGCGCCGGTCGAGGTTACTCGACTTTCCATACGAAACATTTAGCGCCGGCCGGCAATCCACCGGGATTGGCGTTAATGAT
>DATHRP010000530.1:0-4987 GCA_035465195.1 Afifellaceae bacterium
CAGTTCCACCGAGGACCGCAGGCCGATGAAGATCAAGCAGAAACCGATCTGGAATTTCCGCACCACGCTGAAAGCCGACACGGCGACGCGCAGCCAGGTCAGGAGTCGCGACGTGGAGATGGTGATCGACGAGCCGAAGGACCGCGGCGGCACCAACCTCGGGCCGATGCCGGTGGAAATGGTGATGGCGGGACTTGCCGGCTGCACCCATGTGATCGCCAACAAGCTGGCCAACCATCACGGCGCACCGATCACGGCAATGGACGTCGATATCGTCACCACGATGGACAGCCGCGGCACCAGGCTGATCGAGCCAATCGACGTCCCGTTCCCCAGGGTGGTCATCAACATCACCGCGGAAATGGACGGACCAGCCGACGCGATCGATCGTGTGATCGCCGATCTGAGGCACCATTGCGCCGTCTCCAAGATGCTGCGACAGTCGGGCACGGAAGTGGTCGAGAACTGGATAGTCAACGGCGTGTCCCGACAGGCTGCCTGAAGGCTGGAGCTGGACGATATGACGGGCAAGCGCGTTCCCTATTCCGATTTGCAGACGTTCATTGCCCGCGCCTTCGAGGCCTGCGGCATGCCGGCCGACGATGCCGCCCGCGCCGGATCGCTGATGGCCGAGGCGGACCTGATCGGCGCCGACGGCCACGGCGTCTTCCGCCTGCCGCAATATGTCGAGCGGATCCAGGCTGGCGGAATGAACACGAAGCCGGAAATGAATGTGGTCCGGGAACGGACCGCCATGGCACTTCTCGACGGCGATAACGGGCTCGGCCACCTGGTGATGAGCCGGGCGGCCGAGATTGCCATGGAGAAGGCCGCCACGACCGGCGTGGCCTGGGTCGGGGCCTTCAACTCCAACCATGCCGGCCCGGCATCGCTCTATGCCTGCATGCCGCTGAAGCGCGACATGATCGGGCTCTACGTCGCCGTCGGCAGTTCCAACCACCTGCCGCCCTGGGGCGGCACGGAACTGCTGCTCTCCACCAATCCGATCGCCGTTGCCATTCCCTCCGCGGAGCGACCGGCAATTGTTCTCGACATGGCGACGACAGTCGCCGCCTACGGCAAGGTCAAGACCAAGCTCTTGCGCGGCGAGTTGATGCCGGAGGGCTGGATGATCGACCGGATGGGCAATCCGCTAACAGATCCGAAGCGGGCAAGCGAAGGCTTCCTGCTGCCGATCGGCGGGCCGAAGGGTTACGGACTGTCACTGGTTTTCGGCATTCTGGCCGGAACGCTGAACGGCGCGGCCTTCGGCCGGAACGTCGTCGATTTCAACGCCGACAAGACGTCGGTTACCAATACCGGGCAATTCGTCATCGCCCTCGATGTCGCCGCCTTTACCGATGTCGATGACTTCAAGCACGAGATTGACGATATCTGGGCGCAGATGAAGAGTTCGGACAAGCTGCCCGGATTCGACGAGATCCGACTGCCGGGAGAGCGGCTTGCCCGGACCAGGGACGATTATACGGCGAACGGCATTCCGATCCCGGAAGGCCTGGCGACCAGGCTGGACGACGTCGCGGCGTCGCTCGGCGTGGCGGCGCTGTAACCCTACCGAACGAAGGAGCGACCGGCTCATGGAACAGGCCGAAATCATCAAATACGGGTCCGTCGACGGCTTTCGCCGCGGCAACGGAGTGCTGACGCGCCTGCTGGTCGGCAAGGGGAATGCCGAGAGCACGATCTTCACCTCCGGAACCACGGTTTTCCCGGCCGGCACCAGCGCCCCGATGCACAGCCACAATTGCAGCGAGCAGGTGACGATCCTCGAAGGCGAAGCCGAATGCACGGCGGGCGGCAAGACCGTACGCCTCAGCCCCTACGACACGACCTTCATCCCGGCCGACATGCCGCACCGGTTCCTCAATGTCGGCACCGGCGACCTGACGATCCTGTGGATCTACGGCGCCCGCGACGTGACGCGGACCTTCACCGAGACCGGAGAGACGGTGGCTCACCTCACCGACGGCGATCAGGTCTGAGCGCTAGCCGCGCTTCACGTTCGCCGCCTTTTCCATGACCTTGCAGACGGCGGCGGCGTCCATGTCGCCATACCCCTGCGCCACGGCGGCATGGTAGAATTGCAGCGCCGCCTGGTAGAGCGGGATCGGGCAGTGGACGCTGGCGGCATGCTCGCTGATGATCCGCGAATCCTTCATCGGCACGGAAAAGTTCATGCCCTCCCTTCCGTAGTCATTCTCCACCATGAGCGCGCCGCGCACCTCGAACATGGCCGAACTGGACCCGCTGCCGGAGATCACCTCGTGGAAGACCTTCGGGTCTAGACCCGATTTCATCGCCAGCACCATCACCTCGGCGGCGACGGTGTTATGCACCAGGTTCAGGATGTTGCCGCAGAACGTGGTCTTCGACCCGCACCCGAACGGGCCGACGAAATGCGCCTTGCGGCAGAACAGCATGAGCATCGGCTCGACCGTCTCGAAGTCGGACCGCTCGCCGCTGCAGAACGCCGTGAGGCCTTTCTTGAGCGCCATGATCCGGTTACCGGAGACCGGGCAGTCGACGGCGCGACGGCCATGGCTTTCGCAGGCTTCGCGGAACGCCTCCTTGTCGGCAATCGACAGCGTGCTCATCTCAACGACGATCTGGCCCGGCCGGTCCACGGCAAGAAGCCCGTCCTCGGGCGAAATGGCAGCCTGCAGCGCCAGGGCGCTGGGTAGACAGGTGAAAACCACCGGACATTCGGATGCGAGTCGACGGATATCGTCGGCGATCGCCACCCCGTCGGCCGCCGCGGCCGCGCAGGCCGGTTCGGAGATGTCATAGCCGAGCACAGACGCCCCGCCCGCCGCCATGTTCTTCGCGATCGCCGAGCCCAGAACGCCGAGCCCGGCAATCCCCATGTCAAATCCCATCCCCGTCCCTTTCAGCGTTTCGTTGCCGGCCGGCCGAAACTATCGCCGGTTTCCGGATGCGCTGCAAACGTTCAGGTACCGGCCTGTCTGCCATTGACCCCCGCCCGCCGATCGTATTGAGCTAGCCCGCAGGACGGGTGCATTCGGAAGGCGACGCGGTGGCTGAAAAACGGACGGAGAATGTGTTCAACGGCGCGGAAGCGCTGGTGCGGATGCTGGAGGCGCACGGCGTCCGCCACATATTCGGCCTCTGCGGCGACACCACCCTGCCCTTCTACGACGCCCTCTACCGGCTCGACCACGGGATCGACCATGTACTGACCCGCGACGAGCGCTCGGCCACCTACATGGCCGACGGCTATGCGCGGGTGACCGGAAAGGTCGGCGTCTGCGAAGGACCGTCGGGCGGCGGCGCCACCTACATCCTGCCGGGCCTGGTGGAGGCAAACGAGTCCTCGATCCCTGTACTCGCCATAACCTCCGACGTCTCGGTGGCCGCGCGCGGACATTATCCGCTGACCGAACTCGACCAGGAAAGCCTGATGCGGCCGCTGACCAAGTGGAACGGCGTGATTCCGAAATCGGACATGCTGCCCGACATGGTGCGCACGGCCTTCCGCACAATGACGACCGGACGCCCGGGCTCCGCCCACCTCGGTTTGCCGATCGACGTGCAGCGCGGCCCGGTCGACCCGGACCATATCTGGGCCGATCCCCGGCATGGCGAATACCCCGCCTATCCGTCAGCGCCCGACCCAAGTCAGGCTGAAGCGGCGCTGGAAGCGATCCTCTCGGCGAAGTTCCCGGTAATCGTCTGCGGCGGCGGCATCGTTTTGGCGGTCGGCGAGGCCGAATTCCGGAAATTCGTGGAAGCGCTCGACATCGCTGTCGCGACAACGATCTCCGGCCAGGGGAGCCTTGCCGAGACGCACTCCAATTGCGTCGGCGTCGTCGGATCTAACGGCGGCGTGCCGGCGACGCGCGACGTGGTCAACAAGGCCGACCTGGTCGTCTTCATCGGCTGCCGCGCCGGGTCCGTGACCACCGAGTTGTGGCGCGTTCCGACGAAAGGGACACGGATCGTCCATATCGATTCCGACCCTGAGGTGATCTCCGCCTCTTATCCGACTGAAGTGGCAGTCGTCGCCGATGCGCGGCTCGCGCTTGCCGAGTTGAACCGGCTGCTCGCCGGGCTCGCGCAAAAGCCGGTAGGTTTCGGCGGCGCGGCCATCATCGCGGAGGCGAATGAAAGGAAATGGGCAGCTTACCGCCCGCTCGCCGAAAGCCGTGACAGACCGATCAAGCCGGAGCGCACGATCGCCGCGCTGCGTTCCGTTCTCGACGACGATGCCATCGTCGTCGCCGATCCCGGCACGCCCTGCCCTTACGCGTCGGCGTTCTACGAGGTTCGCAGGCCGGGCCGCACCCTGTTCTCCAACCGCGCCCACGGCGCGCTCGGCTATTCCATGTCGGCGGCCATGGGCGCCTGGTTCGGCCGGCCGGATCGGAAGGTCGTGTCGCTGATGGGCGACGGCAGCTTCGGTTTCACCTGCGGCGAACTGGAAACCGTGGTGCGCCGGAAGATGCCGATCACCTTCATCGTCTTTTCCAACGCGGTCTACGGCTGGATCAAGGCGGGCCAGCGCGTCGCCTTCGGCGAGCGCTATTTCTCGGTCGATTTCAACCGCACCGACCACGCTGCCGTCGCCGGCGCCTTCGGCGTGAAGTCCTGGACGGTCGAGGACCCGGAACAGCTTGAAACCGTGCTGCGCCGGGCCGTCGATCATGACGGCCCGACGCTGGTCGACGTGATCAGCCAGCCGCTCAATGAAGCGGCCGCGCCGGTCAGCGAATGGATTGCTTGAAATCTAGGCGGCCGGCCGCTTGAGGAACGCCGGCACGAAGCCGTAGACATTGATGCCCTGGTCACGATGCTCGCCGCCGAGCGTCGCCGCGTACCATGCGACGGCTGCCGACAGCGCTGCGCCCGCCGAGGTCGCAAAGCCCAGGACGACGCCTGAGCGCCGGGCGAAGTCGGCAAGCGCAGCTTCGGCCTCCGGCGCCATCGACGTTGCTTCCGGGGAAGCAGC
>DATHRP010000531.1:0-5659 GCA_035465195.1 Afifellaceae bacterium
CGTCTCATCGTCTTCCTCCCTGCAGTTATGTGCGAACGAACATGTCATGCAGCTTGTGCATGCGCCCGGCGTCCGCGCCCGCTGCGTGATCCGCCCTGTGCAACGATCCCGTAACCGGCATGATCCCTAGTTTCCGGCAATCCATCCGATCGTCCGGCCTCGGGTTATTCTATCGCAAACCTACAGATAGCCACATGTCCCCGTCAATGGGACATCGGTCCGCATGACGGAACAGCAGCTTTGGAAAACCGCTGCCGTCCGGCCGGACCGATTAGCGCTCCGCGACCAGAAGGACACCGGCCATCGCCAGGACGGCCGCTATGAGAATCGCTGGCCCGGGCATTCGCTCGGTCCGAAAGATCAGCACGGAAAGGAATATGGAAATGAAGATTTCCAGCGAGGCTATCATCACAACGGTCGAAACGCGCTCGTATGACAAGGCCGCAAACAACAGGATCTGACCGAGCGACACCATGATGGCCGATCCCAGGATCCATCGGTCGAGATTCCCGAGCATATCCCGGAAAAAGCCCCGATATCGCGCCGACACGATCGCAATCGCAGCAAAGGCCGCAAATCCGGTGACTGCGCTGATGAAGGTGCCGAATGCCGGTGTATCGAGGATTTCCAGTCCCAGCTTCCTGGCGATATAGGCGAAGGCATAAGCCAGCGCGGCAAATAGGCCGAACAGATAGTTGGCTGCAGGCGGAGCGCCGGTCGCCAACGAGTTCCGATCGGCCAGGCTTTCCCGGATCATCAGCGCGAATGCTGCGGCGATTGCCGCCATGCCGACAACATCCGCGCCAGATATCCGCTCCTTCAGGAGGATGGCCGCAAGCATCACCGAGAAGAACGGATTAAGCCGCTTCACTGCAGTGGAGCGCGTCACTCCAAGACGTCGGATCGACTCGAAGACAAGGCTTCGACCGAAGACCGTCGCACAGACCCCGGACACGGCGAACCAGCCGATGGCCTGCCAGTCGGCGCCGGATACCGACGTGATCCCGGCCTCCGTTTCCAGCGCAAGCCAGATCACGCCGGACATTGCCATCGTCATGACGACCGAGAACAGCACACCCTTATCCCCGCCCGAACGGCAGGTCAGCGAGATAAAATTGTTGGCGAAAGCGAAACAGGCGGCGGAAAGAACGGCCAGCAACTGCCCGAGAAGCGGTCCGGCGATGAGCGCGTCTTCGGCGGCCGACATCTACCCAGCGGCGGTAGGAACGACAGATTGCAGGGCCTGCCAGACCCTGGCCGGCGTCGCCGGCGGCTGGAAGTCCGCGACACCCGCACGCGCCAGCGCATCGCAAACCGCAGAGGCGAACGCCGCGGTGGCGCCGACCGTACCCGCCTCGCCGACACCCTTGACGCCAAGCGGATTAAGTTCGGTCGGCACCTCGACCGTGGCCAGCCGGAACATCGGCACATCGGCTGCGCGCAAGAGCCTGTAGTCCATTAGACTGCCGGTCAGGATCTGACCGCTCTCGTCGAAGACCATGTGCTCGCCGAGCCCTGTCGAAAGACCCTGTGCGATACCGCCGTGCAATTGTCCGTCGACCAGGACGGCATTCAGGATACGTCCGACGTCCTCCGCTGCAACATAGCGCGTAACCGCCACCTGCCCGGTTTCCGGATCGATCTCCACCTCACAGATATGCGTTCCGTTCGGATAAGTCGCCGCCTCCGGCAGAAAACTCGCCTCGACCACCCAAGGGCCGCCGGCCGCCGCGGCAAGCTCGGCGAGCGGAAGGCTTTCGTTTGAGCCGGACCGAAAGAATGCACCGTCGCGATAGTCGAGCTGCTCCACCGTGCACCCCATTTGACGCGCGGCCGTCGTGTACCCTTCATCGAGCAGCTTGCCGATCGCCGTCCAGACCGCCGATCCACCGATCGTGAGACCAGCCGATCCGCCGCTGCCGCGCCCGTTACTGACGGCGTCCGTATCGCCGTGGCGGTATTCGATGCGCCCGGGATCGACCTGCAATCGCTCCGCGACCATTCGCGACAGGCCAGTCTCGTGACCTTGCCCGACCGACATGACGCCCGGCGCTACGACGATGCGTCCGTCCTGGTGGATGGTCAGGCGGGCATGGTCCGGACGCGGTTTCCCGCTACCCGGCTTGCCGGCGGACTCCACGCAGTTGGCGAGGCCGAAACCGAATATCCGGCCGCGGGCTGCCGCTTCGGCTCGCCTGTCCTCCGCACCCGACGCCAGATCCAGGGCCGTGCCCATAACGGCCGGGAAGTCTCCGCAATCGATCCTGGTGCCAAGCGCGCTTGTCACCGGCATCGCCTCCGGTGGGATGAGATTGCGCTGCCGAAGAACGACCGGATCGCAGCCGATCGCGCGCGCGGCATGATCCAGCGTCCGCTCTATGGCGTAGGAGATTTCCGGCCGGCCGTTGCCGCGGAAAGGTGCCAGCGGTGCGCGGGGGCTGAGCATCCCGGCGATCTCGACTGCAACAGCCGGAATGTCGTACATCCCGGTCAGACCGTTGGCATTGTTGATCAGCCCGAAGGCGCGTCGCCCCGGATAAGCGCCGACGTCGGTCTCCAATGCTACGGACAGCGCGAGGATCTTCAGATCATGGTCAATTCCGAGTACGATGCGGCCAGATACGCCGCGTCCCTGGGCATCGGAAAGAAAGGATTCCGAACGGTTCGGCAACCAGGCAATCTCGACCCCCAGCTTCTGAGCAGCCCAGCAAAGAAGCGCGTCCTCGCGCGTCATGAACCCCTTCAAGCCGAACGATCCACCGACATCGCCGGCCTCGATGTGCACGCGCTCCGGGTCCCAGCCGAAATGGGCGGCGATCTGGTCGCGCAGGGCGAACGGGTTCTGCGTGCCGGCAAGGAAGTGCAATCCGCCGTCAGGCAAAGGCCGGGCGATGCCGCCGCGCGGTTCAAGCGGCGTCGCGCTGACGCGCGGGATATTGATGTCGATGGCCGTTCGTTGTGGCGATGCGTCTATCCGGCGTGCAACTTCGTCCCGGTCTCCGAGCCGCCGGCAGAAGGCAATGCCTTCAAGCGGACCGGCATCCGTTGCGCTGAACTCGATGGCCTCGAGGGCATCGAGCAGGACAAACGGGTGCTTGGCGACCACGAGTGCGATCGGCTCGCCGACGTGGCGGATGACATTTTCATTTAGCAATGGCTGGGGATAGGAGCCGCTTGGTCCGCCGTCGTCGCGCGGAAGATCGACATGAACGATCGGCCCGACGCCATCCCGCTGCAAGTCGTCGGACGTGAATATTTCGACCACACCGTCCAGTTTTCGCGCGCGTGCGACATCGAGCTCCGTGACTTTCGAATGGCCGATATCCGAGCGGAAGAACCCCGCGAAAAGCGTGTTTTCCGACGTTCCGTCGGCGACAAAGTGCCCGTTTCCGGTCAGCAGCCTCCAGTCTTCGCGGCGAGCAAGATTCTGATTCTGCATGAACGGACCCGACCTATGCCAACGTCAACAGTCGATAGCCGAATCCGTCAGTCTTTCACAAGTTGCCTCGGCCAAATTTGAATGTCTGTTAGCGCGCCAAGCCGAAACCTCCTGTGTGATGGAATTTACTTGCCTGGTAATAGCTTGTATCCGCATCAGCCGAGAGAATCGTATCCGCGAAGCCGGCTTTGTTTTGGCCCGGTCGGTCGCGCCGCGCGAGAAGAACAGCACGTTCGTCTTCACGCCCTGTGCGTAGAAAATGCCGGTCGGCAGGCGCAGGATCGTATGCAGATCACAGAGCTCCATCGTCCATTGCCTGAGCCTGCGGCCTACATTGTCCTCAAACAGCACATTGTCGGGCACGACAATGGCGGCGGGTCCGCCGGGCTTTAGCGCCCGCACCACGTGCTCGACGAAGGCAAGCTGCTTGTTCGATGTCTCCGCGGTGACCGAGACATCCGACCGCTGAGGCCGGCCGCCACGCTTCTTGGTGCCGAACGGCGGATTGGTCATCACGATGTCGGCTTTTTCCAGATGCTCGCCATCCGGCGACAGCGTGTCGCCGAGCGCGATGCCTCCGGATACCGGACGCGGACCTTTCGATTCACGGGATCATTCAGAAGCGAACTCAGCAGTTCGTAGATGCTATTCACCAACTTTATAGAGACCTCCAAGCCGGCGGCCCCGTTCCTTGAACCCGCCCGGACAGAGGACGGTGCCACCATCACAACTTCTCCCGCTCGCGCAGAAGCAGCCTCTGACGAATAGGCCTCGCCTATTATGATGTCACGAAAGTACCGACGGCCCTGCCCGGTTCTGATGAACGGCAACTGATGAAATTCCCGCTGCGGATACGCCCCCTCGCGGAGTCGTTCGTCATCGAGGACGCATCTGGCACGACTGTGTGTGTCATCTATCACGAGGACGAGCCGGGACGGTGTCGATCAGCCGCCGCACCTCACCGCCGTGTGCATCCGGGAAGGTGCGGCGACCCCGCACTATGGCAGGAGATCGGCAGCCTGACCGGTGCCGGGATGAAACGAACTCAGCTTCGAAACCCCGGTTCGGGCCCTGCGAAGGGCAGAACTAGAATATGAGTTGGGCTCGCCCGGCGCGTCAGTGCCGAGCCAGCAGGTCGCGCAGGGCCTGGTCGCGGCTCGTACCGCGGGCCCGCAGGATGTGCTCGGGCGTGTTGTAAACGTCCTGCACCGCACGGGCCAGAGATAAGGTCGCGGCAGCACCCGTTACGAAGCGGGCGATCGGGCCGTTGCGACGAAAGAAGCGTGACATGATCTGTCTCCTGGAAAAGAGATTCCGTTCGTCCAACCATATGGGTCCATGTTGCATTGCAACAATACGGATTTCCTGATTCCAGCCATGCACTTGGCGCATGGCTGCCGCTGGCGGTCGGGCAATGCATCTCGGATGAGGGCGGTTTCTGATCGATGACCCGGATCGATGAGCCGGAAAAAACGGGCGGACACCCGTTTCCAGGTATCCGCCCGGTACGCTCGACCGCCTACCTGCCGAGTGAGAGGGGCTCCATCTGACAGGCCGGATCCGCATTCGGGGGGAAAACGAACCGACGGCGATCGAAACGATCTTCACGTTATTGGAAGTGGTGACTTGTCGCGCGAATCCTAGTGACGGAAATCACACAAATGCCGAAACCCGTTGGGAAAAACAGAAATCTCGGCTCGATCCTATGATTGTGCGGCCACGGTACTCCGCATCCATTTTGCGATCGTCGCAGCCGCCGTGCCGATGTTACCCGCCTGGGTCAGCCCCGAGGCCTTTCTCGGCTTGAAGTCATGGTCACCGTCTTCGAGCCAGGCAATCTCTATCGTCTTGGACATTGCGTATCCCGGCACCTCTTCTCTCGTCCCGAACGGATCGCGGGTGCCCTGACAGATCAGGGCCGGTACGGCCAGTTTCTCCAGATGCGCCGTCCGCAGCGCAGTCGGCTTGGCCGGCGGATGGAACGGATAACCCAGGCACACGAGACCGGTGATGGCGCCGGTATGATGAAGATCGCCTGCAACCAGACTGGCAACGCGTCCGCCCATCGACTTGCCGCCGATGAACAGTGGTCTCGCCGTGCCGATTTCGCTCACGGCGTCCATATACTCCGCCGTCAATCGTTCGGCGCGCGGCGGCGACTTGCGTGCGCCTGTCCGGCGGGCCGCCATGTAGGCGAACTCGAAGCGGATCACCGCCACG
>DATHRP010000532.1:0-9022 GCA_035465195.1 Afifellaceae bacterium
CGTCTACGCCGTCTACATCGCCGGGTTCTTCTGGGTCTGCCTGTGGCGGCTTAGGTGGCGCTGGCTGGGCCTCGTTCCGATCGCCGCGGCGGCATCGGCCGCCCCGTTCCTGGCTGAACGCCCTGATATCCTGATCAGCAATACCGGCACCGTGGTCGCGGTTCGCGATGGATCAGGCATCCTGCGCATCAGCGCCAGACGCCCGAGCGACTTCGTTCTCGACCAATGGTTCGAACGCGAGGGGGAACACGTGCCGGACCGCGATAGCCTTGCGACAGGTATCGTCTGCGACAGAAGCGCCTGCCTGGCGCAGTTGAAGGACGGAGCAGGCTGGCTGGCCCATATCCGACAGCCGGAAGCTTTCGCCGAGGAGTGTCGGAAGGCATACATCATCGTGACGCCTCTTGCGGCGCCGTCGAACTGCCGGGCCGAGCTCGTCATCGACAAAACGGCGCTGGAGCGCCTCGGCGCTCACAGCATCACGATCGTAACCGGCAGCGACACTGAGCGGGCCGGCCGGCCCGCATTCAATGTCAGGACGGCATATCCGGAGAACCTGCGGCCGTGGCAGGGCGTTTCCCCGTAGGACGCCGGTCCAGAATAGTCAGTATCTGCGCAGCAGCCCGACGAGCCGGCCCTGGACCGCAACCCTGTCGGGCCCGAAGATCCGGGTCTCGTACGCCGGGTTGGCGGCTTCCAGCGCAATGGACGCACCCTTCTTGCGAAGCCGCTTGAGCGTCGCTTCCTCGTCGTCGACAAGCGCCACGACGATATCGCCGGAATTGGCTGTGTCCTGCTTCTTGATGAGCACCGTATCGCCGTCGAGGATGCCGGCGTCGATCATCGAGTCGCCGCGCACTTCCAGGGCGAAATGATCGCCGCCGGAGAGCATTTCGGGCGCAACGGCAATCGTGTGGCTCTGGTTCTGGATCGCCGAGATCGGCACGCCGGCCGCGATCCGCCCCATGACGGGGATGGCGACGGATTCGAACGACGAATCCTCGTTGGCCGGAGCGGCCTTGTCCGGCGCCTTGCCGAGTCGGCCTTCGATGACGCTCGGGCGGAAGCCGCGCTGGCGGCCGCCTGCGGCACCTGGCGTTACGGCATCCGGCAGCTTGATGACTTCCAATGCGCGAGCCCTGTTGGGTAGCCGGCGAATGAAGCCGCGCTCCTCGAGCGCCGTGATCAGCCGGTGGATGCCCGACTTCGACCTCAGGTCCAGCGCATCCTTCATCTCGTCATAGGACGGAGGGATGCCGGACTCCTTCAGCCGTTCGTTGATAAACATCAGAAGTTCGAGCTGCTTGCGTGTCAGCATGGTGTCGTTTGGCCCTCAATCAGAATCAGACGGACAAAATATGAACATACACTACATGTTCACGCGCTGTTCTGCAAGTTCTCTTATTCGACAGATCCGAGAACCATGATCGGAACCATTTCACCTTCCTTTGCGGCAGGGGCGTGCGGCGGCCTGATGACCAAGGCGTCGGACCGTGCGAGGGTCGCCAGCATCGAGGAATCCTGGCGGTTGAACGGTGCTGCGACAAGCCCCTCCTTGCCGGCCGACAGGGTGGCCCGGACATAATCCTGCCGTTCGTCATTCGCGGCCATTGCGGTCGCGAGCCTGGCGGATGCCTCGATCGGCCGTACTGATAGTCCCAGCATCGTGCGAATCAGCGGCTTCAGGAAGATATGGCTGCATACCATGGCCGAGACCGGGTTCCCGGGCAGGCCGAGCACCCGCATGTCGTTCAGCCGGCCGACCATCAGCGGCTTGCCCGGCCGCATGGCTATCCGCCAGAAATCAAGCTCCATGCCGCGGCCGAGAAGGGCATCCTGGACCAGGTCGTGATCGCCGACCGACGCACCGCCGATCAGAACGAGGATGTCGGTGTCGTCGGAACCGGGCAGTCTTTCGTCGATGGCCTCGATCCGATCGGCGGCGATACCCCGGTCGTCGGGGTCGCCGCCAAACTCGCGGACCAGCATTGCGACGCCAATCCCGTTCGAGGAGATGATCTGGTCGATGCCGGGCTCGGCCCCCGGCGGCACGAGTTCGTCACCGGTGGCGATGATCGCCACGCGCGGCTTCCGCCGCACGTTGACCGCGGGCCGGTTCATCGATGCAGCCAGCGCCAGTTTCGCCGGGGCGAGTTCCGTGCCGGCGATGATCAGTGTCTCGCCGACCTTGAAGTCGAGGCCTTCCGGTCGGATGAAGCGGCCCGGCTCGACACCGCTGAGAACACGAACATCGGAACCGGAGGCCTCGGCATTTTCCTGGATGAGGATGGCATCGGCGCCGTCTGGTACCGGCGCGCCGGTGAAGATCCGGACGGCCTCGCCGGACGAGACGGTGCCGTCGAAGCGGGCGCCGGCCCGTGATTGGCCAATTACGTTGAGGGTTCGACCGTCGGCCGCATCGGCGGCCCGCACCGCGTAGCCGTCCATGGCGGAGGCCGGGAAGGGCGGTTGCGCCCGGTGCGCGGTAAGATCCTCCGCCAGGACACGATGCAGCGCATCCGCCAACGGCAGGGGTTCGCTTCCGGTTGGGGGAACTCCGCTCAACAATTGCGCAAGGGCGTCCTCGACCGATGTCAGCGCCATCAGTCCGCCGTCCAGTCGCCCGACCTACCGCCGCTTTTCTGCTTCAGGCGGATGTCGCCGATGACCATGCCGCGGTCCACCGCCTTGGCCATGTCGTAGATGGTCAGGCAGGCGACCGAAACCGCCGTCAGCGCTTCCATCTCCACGCCGGTCTTGCCGTCGAGCTTGGCGAACGCGCTCACCCTTAGTCCGGGCAGGCCGGTGTCCGGTTCGATATCGACCGATATCTTCGTGAGCGCGAGCGGATGACAGAGCGGTATCAGGTCGTGCGTACGCTTGGCGGCCATGATGCCGGCGATGCGCGCGGTGGCGATCACGTCGCCCTTCTTGGCATTGCCGGTGAGGATCATGTCCAGCGTTTCGGCATTCATCCGCACAGAGCCTTCAGCGGTCGCCGTACGGGTGGTCACCGCCTTGTCGGCGACATCAACCATGCTTGCCGTGCCGTCCTGCGCGATATGGGTGAGCTTCGCCATTTTCCTTTTATTCCGCAGCCTGCAGTTTGCCGCCGGACAATAGCGCCCGGGTCGCGGCCGCGACATCGTCGGCCCGCATCAGGCTTTCGCCGACGAGAAAGACGTTGATGCCAGCCGCCCGAAGACGGGAAATGTCCTCCGGTGTGAGGATGCCGCTCTCGCCGACGAGCAGGCGATCGGAGGGTACCTGCGGCGCCAGCCGCTCCGACGTTTCCAGCCGTGTCTCGAAGGTCTTGAGGTCACGATTGTTGATACCGACCAGCGGCGAGGAAAGCCTGAGCGCCCGCTCAAGTTCCGCTTCGTCGTGCACTTCCAGAAGCACGTCCATGCCGAGCGCCATCGCGGTACCCTCGAGCGCCTTCGCTTCGTCGTCGCTGACCGCGGCCATGATGATCAGGATACAGTCGGCGCCCCAGGCCCGCGCCTCGTGGACCTGGTACGGCGTGAACATGAAATCCTTGCGTAGCGCGGGCAGGGCGGTCGCGGCGCGCGCCTCGGTCAGGAACGCGGGTGCGCCCTGGAACGACGGTCCGTCGGTCAGCACGGAAAGACAGGTTGCGCCGCCCTGTTCGTAGGCAACGGCAAGAACCGGCGGGTCGAAATCCTCCCGGATCAGCCCCTTCGACGGGCTCGCTTTCTTGATTTCGGCGATCAGCGCCTTGCCTGCCGTGCCGACCCTGCTTCTGAGGGCCGCCGTAAAACCGCGGGGCGGATCGGCGTCCTTGGCGCGGGCGGTGATCTCGGCCATTGGCACCGCCGCTTCCGCGGCGGCGATTTCCTCGCGCTTATAGGCCTCGATCCTTTTCAGAATATCGGTCACGGCTCACCCGTTCGAAACGCTGACCAGCTTGTCCAGGGTCGCGAGCGCCTTGCCGCTGTCGATACTGTCGGCGGCGAGCGCAACCGCTTCGCTGATCGCCTCCGCCTCGCCGGCGACCAGCAGCGCGGCGGCGGAATTGGCCAGCACGATATCGCGGTAGGCCCCGGATTCGCCTTGGAGGACAGCCTTGAGCGCCACCGCGTTCTCCTCTCCGCTGCCGCCCTTCAGCATGGCCGGGTTCGCCGTATGCAGCCCGAAGTCGGTCGGCGAGACTTCGAATGTGCTGACCTTGCCGTCCTTGAGTTCGGCGACGAAGGTCGGTCCGGTCGTCGTAACCTCGTCCAGCCCGTCCGAACCGTGCACAACCCAAGCCGATTCCGCGCCCAGATTGCCGAGCACCCTGGCCAGCGGCTCTGCCCATTCCTTCGCGAACACGCCGAGCATGTAGCGCTTGACGCTCGCCGGATTGCACAGCGGGCCGAGCAGGTTGAAGATTGTGCGTGTACCCATTTCGACCCGGGAGGGGCCGACATGGCGCATCGCAGAATGATGGTTGGGCGCGAACATGAAACCGATCCCGGCCTCGCGGATGCATTCGCCGATCTTTTTCGCGTTGATATCGAGATTGATGCCGAGAGCGGCGAGAACGTCCGCGGCACCCGATTTCGAGGAAAGCGCCCGGTTGCCGTGCTTGGCGACGGGTACGCCCGCGCCGGCCACGACAAGCGCCGAGCAGGTCGAGATATTGTAGGTCCCGGAGGCATCGCCGCCGGTGCCGACGATATCGATCGCGCCTTCCGGCGCCGCGACTGGCAGCATGCGGGCCCGCATGGCCGATACCGCCCCGGCAATCTCGTCGATCGTTTCGCCGCGCACCCTGAGCGCCATCAGGATCGCGCCGATCTGTGTCGGCGTGGCTTCGCCGTCCATCATGATGTCGAAAACCTGGCGCGCCTCGTTGGCGTCGAAGGTCTCGCCTGCGGCCGCCTTGGCGATGAACGGTTTGATGTCTCCGCTCATGTCAGGCCACCTGCCGCCCTTGCTCGGCATTGAAACGCGCCGCGATCTCCAGGAAATTCTTGAGAATTCGGTGGCCGTGCTCCGATGCAATGCTTTCGGGGTGGAACTGGACGCCGTGCACTGGATGATGCCTGTGCATCGCGCCCATGATCACGCCGTCGCCGCTGTGGGCGGTTTCCGACATCTCCTCTGGCAGCGTGCCCGGCCGGATCGTCAGAGAATGATAGCGCGTGGCGTTGAACGTGCCGTTGATACCGGCGAACACGCCTTCCGAAGTGTGGCTGATCGTCGAGATCTTGCCATGCATGAGGCTAGGCGCGCGGACGATTTCCGCGCCGTAGGCCTGGGCGATCGTCTGGTGGCCGAGGCACACCCCGAAGATCGGAATCAGGGCGCCGGCTTCGCGCACCAGATCGAGGCCGATGCCGGCTTCGTTGGGGGTGCACGGTCCGGGCGAGAGCACGATCGCCTCCGGCGGCTCTGCCAGGATCTCGGCGACGCTGACCTTGTCGTTGCGCGCGACATGCGGTTCGGCCCCCAGTTCCCCGAGATAGTGAACCAGGTTCCAGGTGAAGCTGTCATAATTGTCGATGACGAGCAGCATCGCGATCTACACTGTTGCGGAGCGGTCCATGCCGTCTCCGGAAACCTGTGTTAGGCCGCCCGGCGCGCCGCGGTCAAGCGGAGACGGGCGGCATGGTTGTCACTACTGGCCGCGACCGGCCTGGCTGGCAAAGCGGCGCGCCTCCTCGGCGGCCCGGAAAAGTGCCTTGGCCTTGTTGACGCATTCGGCCTGTTCGCTGTCGGGATCGGAATCCGCGACGATGCCGGCGCCAGCCTGGACATACATCTTGCCGTCCTTCACCACGGCGGTGCGCAGGACGATACAGGTGTCCATTTCGCCGTCGGCCGAGAAATAGCCGACACAGCCGGCATAGGGCCCCCGCTTGTCGGCCTCCAGTTCGTCGATGATCTCCATCGCCCGGACCTTGGGCGCCCCGGAAACGGTGCCGGCGGGAAAACCGGCCATCAGGGCTTCGACGGAATCACAATCGGACCGGAGCCTGCCGACGACGTTGGAGACGATGTGCATCACCTGGCTGTAGTGCTCCAGGAAGAACTGGTCGGTGACCTTGACCGTACCAATCTCGGCGACCCGGCCGACATCGTTGCGCCCGAGGTCGAGCAGCATCAGGTGCTCCGCCAGTTCCTTCGGGTCGGCCAGCAGTTCCTTGCCGAGCCGGACGTCCTCCGCCGGTGTCGCGCCGCGCGGCCTTGTGCCTGCGATCGGTCTGATCGTGACTTCGCCGTCGCGCACCCGGACGAGGATTTCCGGGCTGGAGCCGACAATGGAGAAATCGTCGTAGTCGAGGAAGAACAGGAACGGTGCCGGATTGACCCGCCTGAGCGCCCGGTAGAGCGCGAACGGCGGGAGCGGGAAGGGCGCTTCGAAGCGCTGCGAAAGCACCACCTGGAAGATATCGCCTGCGGAGATATAGTCCTTAGCGCGCGCGACCATTGCCTTGTAGTCGTCAGGCGACGTGTTGCTCTGGATATCCGCGCTGAGTTCAAGCTCCGCCAGTTCGCTGGACCGGTCCAGCGGCCTGTCCAGCGCATCGATGACGTCCGTTACCCGGTTGACGGCGCGTTCGTAGGCTGCCTTGGCCTGCGTATTGCCGTCCGGGCGGACCGGTGTGACGATTGTCAGTTCGTCCTTGACGGAATCGAACACCACGACGGTCTGCGGCCGCGCGAGGATCGTGTCGGGAAGCTGCAGCCCGGTCTGCTTTTCCGGCGGCAGGTCCTCGATCAGCCGAACCGTGTCGTAGCCGAGATAACCGAAGACGCCGGCCGATGACGGCGGCAGGCCTTCAGGCACGTCGATCAGGCTTTCCTTGAGCAGATCCCGCACCGCGTCCAGGGTCGGCTTGCCGGCCGGCTTGAATTCGGAAAGGTCGGGTGCGCGGGCGAGCCCGGCTTCCGGCCCGGCGGCTTTGAAGATCACGTCCGGATCCAGGCCGATCATGGAATAGCGTCCGCGGACGGCGCCACCCTCGACGGATTCCAGCAGGAAGGTGTTTTTCCGATCCGCGGCCAGCTTCATATATGCGGATACCGGCGTCTCCAGGTCGAAAACGAGCCGGCTCCAGACCAGTTGCGGGGTTCCGGCATCGAAAACCGGTCGGAAATCGTCGAATGACGGCTCGATTTTCATCAGGAATTCGGCACACGCCGCGTGATCTGGTTGAAGACCTGCATGTTGACCTGGGGGGGCCTGGAATCGATCAGCTTGGCTTCATAGGCACGCAACAGGTCGGGCCTGAGGGTGCGAGCCAGTTGTGCCTCGACCGCCTTGGCATCCTCCGAATCCGCATTGAAATCCGGAACGGTCACCTCGTCGACACGCAGCAGGATCCTGTCGGGCGGCGTCACGCCCTCGGCATTGGCGACATGCCCCTTGGGTCCGGCAAATGCCTGCGCGATCGCGTTTGCACTGAGGCCTTCGATCCGCGAATTGCGCCGGACACCATCCTGCAGCTTGACCAGGACACCGATCTCCAGTCCGACCGCTTCCAGGTCTTCTCCGGATTTGATCCGTTCGAACAGTTCGCGGGCGCGCTCGCCGACACGGGCACTGGTTTCCTCGCGCTTCCATGCGGCGATCACGTCGTCGCGGGCTTCCTCCAGCGTCAGGCTGCGCGCGTCCGTCACGCCCAGTACTTCGTAGAAGACATACCGGTTGTTGCCGACGCGAATCGGGTTGTTCTCAATGCCGACATCGCTCTCGAAAGCGTCGCGGACCACTTCGAGGTGCCCGAGGATCTCGACCTTCTCGGAACCTTTCGGAACCTCGCCGTCGCGACCCACCGCATCGATCACCTTGTAGGCGAGCCCGAGCGAAGCCGCGGCCTCTTTCAGAGAGGCGCCCGTGCCGCGCTGGTTCTCGATCTCGTCGTAGAGATCGACGATCCGGTCGACGGCAGCCCGCTCGGCCAGCGTATTGCGGATCTTGTCGGACACGTCCTCAAGGGGCGTAACCTTCTGCGCTTCGATCCGACCGACGCGGATGATGGCCGGCCCGAGGCTGGCATCCAGGACCGGCACGACAGCGCCTTCCGCCGCCTGGAACACCGCATCGGCGATGTCCGGATCGATGATCTCCGGCTTCGCCTTCAATCCGATATCGGCCGACTGCAGCGTCATGTTTCGCTCCGCCAGCAGGTCGTCGAAGCTCTTGCCCTCCTGCAGAGACCGTGCGGCGGCCTCGGCCTCTTCCTTCGTGGCGTAGCGGACCTGGTAGAACTGCCGCCGCTCCGGTGTCGTGAAATCGCGCGCCTTGCGGCTTTCGTAATCCTCGCGGATATCGTCATCCGTGACGGCCGCGCTGTCCATGATCGCATCCGGGCTCAATTCGACATATCCGAGCTTGCGGTATTCGGGTGCCCTGAAGCGCTCCTTGTTCTGCTCGAAATAGGTTTCCAGGACACTTTGTTCCGGATCGCCGATCGGCTCGATCGTCGACTGGTCGATGGTGATATAGGAAACGTCCCGGGTCTCGGTCCGGTATTTGTAGAGCGCTTCCACGAGCAGTTTCGGCGGTGTGACCTCACCGGTGATGGCGGTGGCGAGCTGGCCGCGAATGATTTCGGACTTCAGCAGCTTCACGTATTCCGCTTCGGTCATCCGCTGGTTCTGCAGCGCGCGCTGGAAGATCTCGCGGCTGAAATCGCCGCCTGCCTGAAACGACGGATCCTCCGTGATGGCCTGCACCACTCGGGCATCGGGCACGCCGAGATTGTAGTCGCGCGCCTGGTCGTCCAGCGCGGCCTGGGACACCAGCTTCTGTAAAACCCCTTCGGGAATGCCGAGCGAATTGGCCTGTTCTATCGAAATGCCGCGTTGCAGCTGGCGGCTCACCGTCTGCATCTGGATTTCCAACTCCCGGTTGAACGACTGGATCGTCACCGGGACGTCTCCGACTTGGGCGATCTGGCTGGTGGCGAACCCGCCGGTCCGGCCGGTCACGCCCCATGCAACGAAGCTCAGGGCCAGCAGAGCCAGAAGAACCTTGGCGACCCAACCGGTCGCGGCTTGACGCAAT
>DATHRP010000533.1:0-8410 GCA_035465195.1 Afifellaceae bacterium
ATCACCCGCCAGTGCGCTTCCTGCTCCGGAAAGGCGCCGACATGGCGGAACGAGGTGAACCGGCAGGCGAACTGAAGCGCGCCGTGCCGGCAGGTCCAGCTCTCATCGAGGCCGGGCCGGCGTTTCCAGCGTCCTGCGCCTTCCTCGTCGGTGTCGCCGGTAAAGCTTGCGTCGGCCTTCGCCCAGTCCGCGTCCTGCAGCCGGGGCGCCCAGACCGCCTGTTCCTCGGGCCGGATCAGGGTCATTTCGCCGAACCGCTCCAGCTTGCGGCCGTGGCCGCTGTCGATCAGCCGGTAATCGTCCAGCCCCCCGGTCTCCAGGAGCAGCAGGTCGCCACGCTCATGCTGACGAAGGGAACTCAAGCCGGAGCCTGCCCGGTTGCCCGGCCGATCAGGGTTTCATCTCCGCTGGCCAGGAAGAACGGATTCTCGAACGGCCGCATGCCGGCGACATCGGCCTTGCCGTAGGTAAGGTTGCGGCCGTCGACGGTGGTCACCCGCCCGCCCGCGGCCCTGAGCACGGCATCGCCGGCGGCAGTGTCCCATTCCATCGTCGGGCCCATGCGCGGATAGAAATCGGCTTCCGCGTCGGCGAGAAGGCAGAACTTCAGGGACGAGCCGATCGAGCGCCTCTCGCCCGCATCGACGGCCTCCAGCATCCGTTCGGTCTCCGGCGTCAGGTGCGAGCGGCTCGCCACCGCCACCGGCCGGTCGGCGCTTTGCCGCGTGCTGATGGGCGCAAGGCCGGATACCGACGAGCAGTCTTCGTCGGTCTTGCCGGACCAGGCCTGCCCGCGCCAGCCCGCGAAGATCCGCTGAAGCGCCGGCGCCAGCACCACGCCGCCGACGGGTGTTCCCGCCTCGATGAGGCCGATATTGACCGTGAATTCGCCGTTCCGATTGATGAACTCCCGTGTCCCGTCGAGCGGGTCGACCAGGAAGAAGCGGTCGCCGCATTCGGGGATGCGGCCTTCCGAGGCCAGCTCCTCGGCGACCACCGGGATTGCCGGGAAATCCCGCGACAGACATTCGAGGATGACAGCCTCGGCGTCCCGGTCGGCCTGTGACACCGGCGTGCTGTCCGCCTTGGTCTCCACCGCGAAATCGGTCCGGTAGACGGCCAGCACGGCGCGGCCGCCGGCCAGCGCCGCTTCGATCAGCTTGAGGACGTCTTCGGGCAATGTCTGCATCCGTTCTCGGACCTTCCGGGTATGTTTGCGCGACTCATAGTGTTTTCCTGACGGTGCGCCAACAATTAGCCGAAAGCCGTATGTATTTTTCAAAGCTGGGTGTTGCCGTTCGGCCCGCCTGTGTGCACTATCTCGGAAAATCTGTCCGAACGCCCCGCAACCGATTGATCCTTTACAGTCGAATGTTCCGCCGGGAAGATATTCGGACCGGAGGAGGTGCGTCTCTGGCATGCAGTTTTCGGGGGAGTATCACATTCCTGCGCCGCGCGAACGCGTCTGGGCAATGCTCAACGACGCGGATGTCCTGCGCCAGTGCATTCCCGGATGCGAGAGCCTCGAGGCCGATGGCGCGGACGCTTTCAATGCGAAGGTGACGACCAAGGTCGGACCGGTCAAGGCGACCTTCAACGGCGCGGTGACCCTTTCGGATCTCAATCCACCGGAAAGCTACAAGATCACCGGCGAGGGCAAGGGCGGCGTCGCCGGCTTCGCCAAGGGCGGCGCCGACATCCATCTCGCCGAGGACGGCGCCGATGCGACGGTGCTTACCTACACCGCCGATGCCCAGGTCGGCGGCAAGCTGGCCCAGCTTGGCGGGCGGCTGATCGATTCCACCGCGCGCAAGATGGCCGACCAGTTCTTCGGCAAGTTCTCCGAATTGGCCTCCGGCGGAGCCGAAGAGAAGCCGGCGGAGGCCGCGGCGCCGACCGGAATACTGCATGACGCCGAGGAAGCGGTCGGCGAAGCGGCGCACCAGGTCGCGGAGGCCGCCCACAAGGCCGAGGAGGAGCTGGAGCGGGAGGCTGCCGCCGGGACGCTCGGCGGGCCGATCGTCTGGGCCCTGCTGGTGCTCGCCGCGATTATTCTTTTCTACCTGATTGTCAACTGAGGCCGAACAGGCCGAACCGGAGGAGTCGGAATGGCAAACGTAACAATGACCGTAAACGGGAGGTCGGTTTCCAAGACCGTGGACGACCGGACCCTGCTCGTGCAGTTCCTGCGCGAGGAACTGGGGCTGACCGGCACCCATGTCGGCTGCGACACCTCGCAGTGCGGCGCCTGTGTCGTCCATGTCAACGGCAAGTCAGCGAAGGCCTGCACCATCCTGGCCGCCCAGGCGGACGGCGCCGAGGTGCTGACCATCGAGGGCCTGGCCAACGGCGAACTGCATCCGGTGCAGGCGGCCTTCCGCGAGCATCACGGGCTGCAATGCGGTTTCTGCACCCCGGGCATGATCATGTCCGCGGTCGACATGATCAACCGCCACGGCCCCGGCAAGCTCGACGAGGCGACCGTGCGCGAGGAACTCGACGGCAACATCTGCCGCTGCACGGGCTACCACAATATCGTCAAGGCGATCCTGGCCGCGTCGGACCAGATGGCCGGCTGAGCGGCCGGCAAGGACGGGCAGCAGAACAGGAATCCACCGGCCCGCGGAAAAAGCACAGAACGGGCGGCCGGGAGAAAATCAGGAGGTAACCCAATGGGTGTGGAAGGTATCGGCGCACGGGTGTTGCGCAAGGAAGACAAGAGGTTCATCAGCGGCAAGGGACGCTACACCGACGACATGACCGTTCCGGGCATGTGCCATGCCGCATTCGTGCGGTCGCCGCACGCCCATGCGCGTGTCGGCTCGATCGACGCCTCGGAAGCGGAATCCATGCCCGGCGTCATCGCCGTCCTCAACGGGACGCAGCTTGCCGGCGACGGAATAGGCAACCTGATCTGCGGCTGGATGATCCATTCCAAGGACGGCTCGCCAATGAACATGGGCGCCTATCCGGCGCTCGCATCGGAGGTGGTGCGTTATGTCGGCCAGGCGGTTGCCGTGGTCGTCGCCGAGACGCAGGCCCAGGCCCGCGACGCCGCCGAAAAGGTGGTCGTCGACTGGCAGGAACTGCCGGCCGTCATCGATCCGGTCAAGGCGCTCGAACCCGGCGCGCCGCAGCTGCATCCGGAAGCGCCGAACAACCTGATCTACGACTGGGAGATCGGCGATGCCGCCGCAGTCGACAAGGCGATCGCGGAGGCCGCTCACGTCACCACCATGGAGATCACCAACAACCGGCTGGTCCCCAATGCGATGGAACCGCGCGCCGCGCTGGCGAGCTACGACACGGCGGAAGACCATTACACGCTGTGGACGACGAGCCAGAATCCGCACGTCGCCCGCCTCGTGCTGTCGGCGTTCTACAATGTCGCGCCTGAGCACAAGCTGAGAGTCATCGCGCCGGATGTCGGCGGTGGGTTCGGTTCCAAGATCTACATCTATCCGGAAGAGATCGTCTGCCTGTGGGCCTCCAAGCGCACCGGTGTGCCGGTCAAGTGGACCGGCGACCGCACCGAGGCGTTCCTGACGGACGCCCACGGCCGCGACCACGTCTCGACGGCGAAGATGGCCTTCGATGCCGACAACAGGATCACCGCGCTGAAGGTCGACACGATCGCTAATCTCGGCGGCTACATGTCGCTGTTCTCGTCCTCGGTCCCGACCTATCTCTACGCCACGCTGCTGTCGGGCCAGTACGATATCGCGAACATCCACTGCAACGTCCGCACCGTCTACACCAACACGGTGCCGGTCGACGCCTATCGCGGCGCCGGCCGTCCGGAGGCGACCTACCTGCTTGAGCGTGTCGTCGAGACCGCGGCGCGCGAACTCGGGGTTTCGCCGGCCGAGCTCCGGCGCAAGAACTTCATCACGGAGTTCCCGCACCAGACGCCGGTCATCATGGCCTACGATGCCGGGAATTACAGTGCCTCTCTCGACGCCGCCATGGCCGCTGCCGATTATGACGGTTTCGCAGCCCGAAAGGCGGAAGCCGAAAGCCGCGGCAGGAAGCGCGGCATCGGCATGTCCTGCTATATCGAGGCCTGCGGCATCGCGCCGTCCCAGGCGGTCGGTTCGCTGGGCGCCGGTGTCGGCCTGTGGGAAAGCGCCGAGGTGCGAGTCAACCCGGTCGGCACCATCGAGGTGCTCACCGGCTCGCACAGCCACGGCCAGGGCCACGAGACCACGTTCGCCCAGCTCGTCTCGGAGCGACTCGGCCTGCCGACGGACAATATCCAGATCGTCCACGGCGACACCGACAAGGTACAGTTCGGCATGGGCACCTACGGCTCGCGCTCCGGCGCGGTCGGCATGTCGGCCATCGTCAAGGCGCTCGACAAGGTCGAGGCCAAGGCGAAGAAGATCGCCGCCCACCTGCTGGAAGCCTCCGAGAGCGACATCGAGATATCCGGCGGTGAGGTCAGCGTGGCCGGCACCGACAAGAAGCTCGGCTGGCACGAGGTCTGCCTTGCGGCCTACACGGCGCACAACCTGCCGGAAGGTATGGAGCCGGGCCTGAAGGAGGGCGCGTTCTACGATCCGACCAACTTCACCTTCCCGGCCGGCTGCTACATCTGCGAGGTCGAAGTCGATCCGGCGACCGGCGACGTGGAGGTCGTCCAGTTCGTCGCCGCCGACGATTTCGGCACGATCATCAACCCGATGATCGTCGAGGGCCAGGTTCATGGCGGTATCGCCCAGGGTGTCGGTCAGGCCTTGCTCGAAGGCGCCCAATACGACGAAACGGGCCAGCTCGTGACGGCAAGCTACAACGATTACTGCATGCCGCGTGCCAGCAACCTGCCGTCCTTCAACGTGTCGACCACGGAGACGGTCTGCCCGGGCAACCCGCTCGGCATGAAGGGCTGCGGCGAAGCCGGCGCGATCGGTTCGCCGCCGGCGGTCATCAACGCCATCACCGATGCCATCGGCAACAACGACCTTTCCATGCCGGCGACGCCGGAAAAGGTCTGGGCCGCGGCCAACCGCTGACCAATTGGCGCGCCCTCCCGGAGGGGAGGGCGCGCACCAGGATTTGCCAGAATTCGAAGGAACGGACCATGTATCAGACCAACTATCACAGGCCGACCAGCCTCGCCGAAGCCGCCCAACTGTTCTCCGGGGCCGATGACGCCGCCTATCTCTCCGGCGGCCACACCCTGATCCCGACCATGAAGCAGCGTCTTGCGGCGCCGAGCGACCTGATCGACCTGACCCATATCGCTGAGCTGAAGGGCATCGACCATTCCGGCGATACCCTGACCATCGGCGCGGCCACCACCCATGCCGAGGTCGCGGCTTCCGACGCCGTGCGCGGCGCGATCCCGGCGCTGGCGGAGCTTGCCGGCTCGATCGGCGACAGCCAGGTGCGCCACTGCGGCACCATCGGCGGTTCGATCGCCAACAACGATCCGTCGGCGGACTATCCGAGCGCGGCGCTCGCACTCGCCGCCACGATCCATACCGACAAGCGCACCATCGCGGCCGACGATTTCTTCACCGGCCTCTACGAGACCGCGCTCGACGGCGGCGAGATCATCACCAAGATTGCCTTCGAGGTCCCGTCGGAGGCCGGCTACGGCAAGTTCCGCAACCCGGCCTCGCGCTATCCGATGGCCGGCGTCTTCATCGCCAAGCATGGTGACGGGGTGCGGGTCGCCGTGACCGGGTCGGGCGCCGGTGGCGTGTTCCGCCTGTCCGACGCCGAAAGCGCGCTCGCCGGCGGTATCTCCGCCGCCGCGCTGGACGGTATCAGCGTCGATGCCGGCGGCCTGATGTCCGACATCCACGGTTCGGCGGCCTACCGCGCTAATCTCATCAAGGTGATGGCTCAGCGCGCTGCCGGAAACATGGGCAAAGCGACCATCGTCTGAGGAGGCAGCGCCATGACCGACGTCAAGGTTTCGATGCCGTTCCAGGTTCCGGTTTCGCAGATCTGGGACACGATCGGCCAGTTCAACGCGCTTCCGGACTGGCACCCGGCAGTCGAGAAGTCCGAGCTGGAAGCCGGCGGCACCCAGCGCCGGCTCCACCTGGTCGGCGGCGGCCAGATCCTGGAGAAGCTCGAACGTTCCGAAGACGGGCAGAGCTACACCTATTCCATCCTGGAAGGACCGCTGCCGGTGAAGAATTACACCAGCACGCTGAGGGTCAAGGAAGGACCGGACGGCAAGGCAGAGGTCGAGTGGTCATCCACCTTCGATCCCGTCGGGTCGGCGGAAGACGCCGCCGCGGCCGTTCGCGGCATCTACGAGGCCGGTCTCGACAATCTGAAGAAGATGTTCGGCGGTTGATTGCAGCCGCCGTCTGCCATCGATCCGGAAAGGCGGCCGTCGGCCGCCTTTTCCACTTGCGGCAAAACCGTCCGTGCGCTGGCAGGATCGCTTTGATACGATCGCACCGGGGTTCGCGTGAAAGAGTACCGGGGAGGAGTATCATGAACATGTGCCGCGCCATTATGGCCGCCGCGGCGATCGCGCTTGCGGCTCCCGCATTTGCCCAGCAGGCCGCCGATACGGTGGCACCGGAAATGTCGACCCGGTCGCTGGCCGCGCCCGGCAAACGCCAGCCCGTTCAGGCCGAGATCGCCATGATCGCCGCCGCCAATCCGCTCGCTGTGGAGGCGGGGGCGCAGGTGCTTGCAGACGGCGGCACGGCGGCGGACGCGGCCGTCGCCATCCAGCTGATGCTCGGCCTCGTCGAGCCGCAGTCTTCGGGCCTCGGCGGCGGCGCCTTCCTGCTCTACTGGGACAATATGGAGAAGCGCCTGACGACGCTCGACGGCCGCGAGACGGCGCCGGCGGCGGCGAGGCCGACGCTTTTCCAGGACAGGGCCGGCGAGCCGCTGAAATTCTTCGACGCCGTGGTGGGCGGCCGGTCGGTCGGCGCTCCGGGCACGCCGCGCCTGCTCGCCGAGATGCACCGTCGCTGGGGCAAGCAGCCCTGGGTCGAGCTTTTCCAGCCGGCCATCGACAAGGCGCGCGACGGCTTCGTCGTATCGCCGCGTCTTGCCGCCCTGATCGCCGGCGACGGCGACAGGCTGAAGACCGACACGGTCGCCCGGTCATACTTCTTCACGGCAGACGGCGCGCCGCTTGCTGCCGGGACCGTTCTTCGCAACCCGGCCTATGCCGGCACGCTGTCGATCCTGGCGAACCGGGGTGTAGACGCGTTCTATACCGGCGAACTGGCAGATGCGATCGTCGACAAGGTCCGCAACGCGCCGGGCAATCCCGGCTTACTGTCGCGGGAGGATCTCGCCGGATACCGCGTGGTCGAGCGCGAGCCGGTCTGTGTCGACTACCGCAAGTACCAGGTCTGCGGCATGGGCCCGCCGTCGTCCGGCGGCCTGACCGTCGGCCAGATCCTCGGCATGCTCCAGTCCTTCGACCTCAGCGCCATGTCGCCCGATGACGCCGCCACATGGCAGCTGATCGGCGACGCGACGCGGCTCGCCTTCGCCGACCGCGGCCGTTACATGGCCGACAGCGACTACGTGCCGATGCCGGCCAAGGGCCTGCTCGACCCGGCCTATCTTGCCGCCCGCGCGAAACAGCTTGGCGGCGACAGGGCGCTGGAAAGCGTCACGCCCGGCGAACCGGTCTGGGACCACGCGCTGAACTGGGCGGACGACGAGGCGATCGAGCTTCCCTCGACCAGCCACTTCGTCATCCTCGATCAGTTCGGCAACGTGGTCTCGATGACGACGACGATCGAGAACGGTTTCGGTTCCAGGCTGATGGTGGGCGGGTTCCTGCTCAACAACGAGCTGACCGATTTCTCGTTCCGAAGCCACGCCAACGGCGTGCCGATCGCCAACCGGGTCGAACCCGGCAAGCGCCCGCGCTCGTCGATGGCGCCGACCGTGGTGCTGCAGCAGGGCCAGCCGGTGCTGGCCATCGGGTCGCCGGGCGGCAGCCGGATCATCCCCTATGTCGCCAACGCGCTTATCGCGATCCTCGACTGGCGCCTCGACGTGCAGACGGCGATCGACATGCCGCATCTCGTCAATCGCTTCGGCACCTACGACCTGGAAAAGGGCACGGCGGCCGAGGCGATGGCGCCGGCGCTCGAGGCGCTCGGCTACAAGGTGAACGTGGGCAACCTCAATTCCGGTCTCCATGCCATCGCGCTGTGGGGCGGCGACCTGCCGGGTGTCTCCGTCACCGACAGCGGCTCGCCGTTCCTGGCGGGCGGCGCCGATTCGCGCCGCGAAGGCGTGGTTTACGGGCAGGGTGCGCTGAGATGCGAGCCGATCACCGCATGTATCCGGTAGGTAGGTTGAGGTCCGGGGAAGACGGAACCGGTTCACCCGGCCATCACGAAATTGTCGATTGATCCGTGATTGATGCGTCTGCATCACGGGGGAAAGGAGACAGATCGATGCTTAA
>DATHRP010000534.1:0-2240 GCA_035465195.1 Afifellaceae bacterium
CCTTCATTTCAGCGAGGCGCTCAAGCGCGCGCGCGCCGAGCCGGGCGGCGTTCTCCACCAGGCCTTCCTCCTCGATGATCTCGATCGTCGTCAGCGCCGCACGCGCCGTGACCGGGTTCTTCTCGTGGGTGTAATGCCCGATGGCGAAGTCGCCGGCGACGTCGAGGTCCTGCCGCGCCAGCACGGCAGCGATCGGCAGGATGCCGCCGCCGAGCGCCTTGCCCATCACCAGAATGTCCGGCACCACTCCGTCATGCTCGCAGGCGAACATGCGGCCGGTCTTGCCGAGGCCGGTCGGGATCTCGTCGAAGATCAGCAGCGCGCCGTGATCGTTGCAGGCCGCCCGTACTTCCGCCCAGAAGCCGGGCGGCGGCAGATAGGGCACGGCGCGGGCCGGTTCGGCGATGACGGCAGCGACGTCGCCCTCCTTTTCCAGCACGTAGCGCACGAAGTTTGCGCAGGTCATTTTGCAGAGATCAAGCTGCGGTTCGCCGTCCCGGTCCGGATAGCCATACGGGCAGCGATAGCAGGCGAACGGCGCGACATGCTGGGCGCCCGCCATCAGCGGCCCGGCGATGTGGGAGCGGAACAGCTGCTCGCCGCCGACGGACGCCGCGCCGAAGCCGGCGCCGTGGAAAGCGTCCCAGAACGAGATCGTCTTGTACCGTCCGGTCGCCGCGCGGGCGATCTTCAGCGCCACCTCGACGGCGTCCGAGCCGCCGGTGGTGAATAGCACCTTGGATAGGTCGCCGGGCGCGATTTCCGCGAGTTTGGCCGCGAGATCGACCGCCGACTGACAGGCGAATCGCCGGGGCGCGAAGGGCAGGGCGTCCATCTGTTCGGCGATCGCCGCCTTCAGCTTCGGATGGCCGTAGCCGATGTGGTGCACATTGTTGCCGTGGAAATCGAGGTAGCGCCGGCCCTGCAGGTCCTCGATCCAGGCGCCCTCGGCGCGGGCGATGGCCGAAAGGCAAGGCGTGGAGACCGACTGGTGCAGGAAGAGCCGGGCGTCCTCGTCGAGAAGCGCCTGTGTCGCTGCATCGTGGGTGCGCTCCGCCCACGCGGCCCGGCGCGGCGACATGTTGGTCTCGCCCTCGGACAGGGCGGGCGTCGGCTTGTGCGGGTTCATGGCCATGGATCGCATGTCTCGCTGATTTCGGTGGTTCACTGTGCGTTGGTGAACACAGACAGACAATAGTCGAATGCCTGGTCGCTGGTCCTCGCCCGGCCCCGAAATGGCAAGGAAGGGGCCACGGCATTATGCGCTGGATCCCCGGAACAAGTCCGGGGATGACGAAGAGGAGTGGCATCCGCTGCAGTGCTAACCTTGTGAGGTTGCCTTTCCCATCCGTCATTGCCGGACTTGTTCCGGCAACCCAGAAAACGGATAAGCTGGCGACAACATCGCTCACTGGATTGCCGCGCCGTGCCCGGAAGCCGTTCATATTTCGACGTCGATCACCTCGCCGCCGCGCTTCGGCCGCACGGCCTGATCCCGCGTGGCGGTTTTGCGCTCACGTCGGATGACGGGTTGGGCGAGGGTACGCTCGTCATGGTCGGCAATGCCGGGCCCGACATGTGGGCGGCTTTCGCGCAGCATGCCGAAAGCGGTCCCGACCCGCTGGATCGCTGGACGAAGCGCGCCATCGATCCATTGGCCGAACGGTTCGGTGCGCAGGCCGTCTATCCCTTCGACAGGCCACATCCGCCGTTCCAGCGCTGGGCGATGCGGGCGGAAGGACTGAGAGCCTCGCCGCTCGGGATTCTGATTCACCCTGACTACGGGCTCTGGCATGCGTATCGTGCCGCGCTGGTCGTGCCGGGATCGGTAGAGGGAGCAAGTGCGGATATCCAATCCAGGCACCCATGTGATTCGTGCTCTGAGAAACCCTGCCTAAATGCCTGCCCCGTCGACGCTTTCACGCCCGGCGGTTACGATGTCCCCGCCTGCGCCGCCTATCTTTCCTCCGCGGCGGGCGAGAGCTGCAAGGCCGAAGGCTGCGCCGCCCGCAATGCCTGCCCGGTCGGCCCGGAATTCCGCTATCCCGAGCCGCAAGTCCGCTTCCACATGGCGGCCTTCTCCCGTTCAGTGACGGCCGGGTGAGCCGTATTCGGCGATGAAAGCCTCGAAACAGGCCTTCAGTCGGTCTTCGTCGGCGAATTGGTCGAGATTTTCCAGGAGTATTGTCAAAAGGTAGTTGTTCCCGAGGCCTTAATCGGCATTCAGCGCGCGCAGCCTT
>DATHRP010000535.1:0-1555 GCA_035465195.1 Afifellaceae bacterium
ATGCGTCGTCGCCACCGCCGGGTCCCTCGGCATCGCCGAAGAGATCGCCGAATTCCTCGCCACTGTTGCCGTCGCCCGGGCCGGCTTCTCCGGCAGAGCCGTCCTGACCGGCGTCGCCGCCGGCCGAATCGGCAACGGTTCCGTCACTCGAGCCGCCGGGTCCTTCCGGTCCTTCGGCCTCACTGCCGCCGCCCGGCCCCTCGGGCCCCTCGTTGTCGGAAGTGCCGCCCGGTCCTTCCGGACCCTGGTTGTCGGCAGTCCGGCCGCCGGACGTGCCCTCGCCGGACGGGCCCTGCGCGCCCCCGGATCCCTGCTGACCGCCTTCGGGTCCCTGAGGCCCGGGGATCGATGACTGTGTGCCCTGCTGACCGCCGCCCTGGGGACCCTGCGGTCCGGGAATCGGCGACTGCTGACCCTGCTGCGACCCTCCCTGCTGACCCCCCTGGGGACCCTGAGGTCCGGGAATTCCCGGAATCGATGTCTGCGAGCCCTGCTGGGGGGACGGCTGGTAGGTCTGGCAGGCGGCCGTCAGAGCCGCCAGCGTTACGATTCCAGCGATGCGGATTGTGTTCATGGCCTCAATTCTCTATTGCGTGTTCGTCCAGCCGCTGTGGCTGGATTCCGTCTCCGGCGGCGGAGTTCGCTGCGATTAACAATACGACCAGTGTGTCCACCTGAATATTGCATTACGTTCAACGGATGAGCGTCGGTTCGGTTGACGCCGCGACCGTTCGGCCAAGCTGATAAGATGTCGAGCCTCGTAACTCTTTAACTATATTCCCTCACTGCCAGAGACAACCTTTATGAGAACGATACCACTGATCGCGGCTCAGCTTCTATGGTTCGCGCCACTATCGGCGATGTCGCAGGACGCCGCCGACGCCATGCCGCGAACCGCGGCGCCGGCCGCGGCAGAAGCCTATATTCAGTCTCCCGCCGACGGCGACGAAGTGAACGCGCCGTTCGTCGTTCGCTTCGGTCTGCGCGGCATGGGCGTCGCGCCGGCCGGCATTACGGCCGACAACACCGGACATCACCATCTGCTGATCGATGTCGACGAGATGCCGCCCGAAAACCTGCCGTTGCCGTCCACTGACCAGATCCGCCATTTCGGCGCCGGTCAGACCGAAACCGAACTCGACCTGCCGCCCGGCGAACATACGCTGCAGCTCGTGCTCGGGGACGCGAGCCACATCCCGCATTCTCCGCCGGTCGTTTCCGAGCGGATTACCATAACGGTCGTCGAGTGAACCCGGGCTGAACGGGATCAGTCACCGGGACGGTTCGACCAGTCCTCGACGATCGCCCGCGCTGCGTTCCTGCCGGGCAATCCGCTGACGCCGCCCCCCGGATGGGCGCCCGAGGCGCAAAGATAGAGGTTCGGAACCGGCGTGCGGTATCGCGCGAACCCCCTCGCCGGCCGGCGTTCGTAGAGCTGATCGCGGGTCATCGCGCCGTGAAAGATGTCCCCGCCGACGAGCCCGAAACGACGCTCGAGATCGACCGGCGACGACGCCCTGAGGCCGATAACCTGCTTCGAGAAATTCGGCGCGTA
>DATHRP010000536.1:0-5473 GCA_035465195.1 Afifellaceae bacterium
GACTTCGCCCGCTTCCGCGCTATCGCCGACAGGGTGGGCGCGATCTTCATGGTCGACATGGCCCACTTCGCCGGCCTCGTCGCCGGCGGCGTGCACGCCAATCCGCTGGAATTCGCCGACGTCGTCACGACCACCACGCACAAGACGCTGCGCGGCCCGCGCGGCGGCATGATCCTCTCCAACAATCCGGAGATCGGCAAGAAGATCAATTCCTCCGTCTTCCCCGGTCTCCAGGGCGGCCCGCTGATGCACGTGATCGCCGCCAAGGCGGCAGCGCTGGGCGAGGCGCTGCTGCCCGATTTCCCGGCCTACGCCCAGGCCGTCGTCGACAATGCCGACGTGCTGGCCGACACGCTGGAGAAGGGCGGGCTGGAGATCGTCTCCGGCGGCACCGACACGCACCTCGTGCTGGTGGACCTCAGGCCCAAGGGCCTGACCGGCAAGGTCGCCGAGGCCGCGCTCGGCCGCGCCGCCATCACCTGCAACAAGAACGGCATCCCCTTCGATCCGGAAAAGCCGATGGTCACCTCCGGCATCCGCCTCGGCTCGCCGGCCTGCACGACGCGCGGCATGGGGACCGCCGAGTTCCGCCAGATCGCGGAGCTGATCCTGGAGGTGCTGAACGGCGCCGCGGAGAACGGCGAGGAAGGCAACGCGCACGTCGAGAAGCGGGTGAAGGAGAAGGTCCACGCACTGACGGAGGCGTTTCCGATCTATTGACGGTGGGGCTCAGCTTGTCATCAACTGCTCCGGCGTGACAAGCCATTGATCGGCAACCGTTCCCTGGCGATCGGGATGGCCCATTCGACCACCTCCAGCGGCACGTCCGGCCTGAGGGTGCTGAGCGTCATTTCTTCCGTCTCGTCCGAATAGAAAATCTCGAGCAGGGCGTTCGTTACGTCCGCGAGCTCGGTCACTTCGACATACATGCCGTCGCGGTCGAGATCGCTACCGATGATACAGGTGTATTCCGTGCCGTTATGTCTGAATGTCATCGTGAACCATCCGTGATTGACCGGCATTAATGAAGTGCCTGGATTGCCGGAACATCCTGAGCTTGTCGGAGGACCGGCAATGACGAAGGAGGCTGTTGCCCGATCGACGAGGCAGCAGCCTAATCCCGCCTGAGGAACACGCTCGACCGCGCCGCCGAGCCCCTGGCGTCGATCACCAGGATATCCACCTGCCCCGCCCCGTCGGGCGTCCAGTCGAGCGTCCGCCGCCACGGGTCGGCTTCCACCGGCGTGCCGTTGATCAGCACCGTGAGCGGCAGTTCGCCGCGCTGGACCTCGACCTGCAGCGGCTCGCCGTCGCGGGCAAGCTCGACGCGTGACCGGTCGGGCGGGAAGGTGATCTCCGGGCCGTCCACCTGCGCCCGCGCCTGCACGGCGAGCGTGCCGACGCGACGGAGCGCGGCGGGAAGGGCGGCGGTCGTGGCGATCCGCGTTCCGGGCGGCGCCGGCGGCAGGCGGTGGTGCTCGCCGATCCGCGAGAACACCTCGTTCAGGATCGGCGCCGCGACCTCGATGCCGACCAGCCCGCCGGGAAGGTGAGTGACCGGCCGGCCGTCGGCGCGGCCGACCCAGACGCCGACGACGTGCCGGCCGTCGAAGCCGACCGCCCAGGCGTCGCGATAGCCATAGGAGGTGCCGGTCTTGAAGGCGATGCCGCCCGGCGTCATGCCGTGCGGGTCCCGCACGCCGGCGAGGATCGAGGATACCTGCCAGGCGGCGCGCGGGTCGAGAACCTGGGCGCGGGCATGCGCCGTCAATGTATGGTCCTCGGCGAGATCGTAGTGCAGCGGCACGGCGCGGCCGCCGGCCGCGATCATCGCCTGCAGGGCGACGATGTCCTTCAGCCGCATGCCGATGCCGCCGAGGCCGATCGCGAGATTGGCGCTGGCGCGCTCGGCCAGAACCGGCTCCGCCCCGGCTCGACGCATGGCGGCGAGCAGGCGCGCCGGCCCGACCCCTTCCAGCATCTGCACCGCCGGCACGTTGAGCGACAGTTGCAGCGCCCGGCGGACGGTGACCGTGCCCTGGTAGTCGCGGTCGAAATTGGCCGGCCGGTAGCCGTTGAAGGCCATCGGCCTGTCCTCGATCAGGCTTTCCGGATGCGCCGCGCCGTCCTGGAAGGCGAGGCCGTAGATCAGCGGCTTCAGGGTCGAGCCCGGCGAGCGCACCGCTTCGGTCATGTCGACGAAGCCAAGCCGGCCACGGTCGAAATAATCGGCCGAGCCGACAGAGGCGCGGATCTCGCCTGAGCGGATGTCCGCGACCACAATGGCGACGGAGAGCGCGCCGCCGAGCCGCGTCGCCCGCTGTTTCGCAAGATCCTCCAGCCGCGACTGGAGACCGGCGTCGAGCGTCAGCCGGTGTTCCGGCCTGTCCGGCTTTTCCGCCATGATCCGGTCGGCGAGATGCGCCGCATGGACCGGCATCGGCCGGCGGCCGGCCGGCACCGGCTCGGCGAGCGCGCGATCATATTGCGGCCTGTCGATCACGCCGGCCTGAAGCGCGCGGGCAAGCACACGGTCGCGCGCCGCCTTCAGCACGGCATCGTTGCCGCCGAGCCTATCCGGACGGCGCGCCTCCGGCGACTGCGGCAGCGCGACGAGCAGCGCAGCCTCGGCCGCCGACAGCCGCTTCGGCTCCTTGCCGAAATAGGCGAGCGCGGCGGTGCGCACGCCTTCCAGGTTGCCGCCGAACGGAGCGCGGTTGAGGTAGTGCGTCAGGATCGCCGCCTTGTCGTGCCGGTTCTCCAGCGCCAGTGCGTCGAGGATCTGTCCGGCCTTGGCGGAAAGGCTGCGCGTCGTGCCACCGTTCACCAGCCGCGCCACCTGCATGGTGAGCGTCGAGCCGCCGGAGACCGCGCGGCGATGCCACAGGCTGGCGAGCACCGAGCGGACGAGCGCCGCGACATCGACACCGCGATGGCTCTCGAAGCGCCTGTCCTCGTAGGCGAGAAGCATGGCGACATAGTCCGGGTCGACATCGCCGATCTCCGTCCTGATCCGCCAACGCCCGTCGGCGATCGGGAACGGCCGGAGCAGCGCGCCGTTGCGGTCGAGCACCAGCGCCGACTGCTGCAGCTCGGGCAGGGTGACAGGCCGCTCCGAGACCGCATGCTTGAGAGCCGACACCGCACTGAGCGGCAGGGCGAACGCGATGGCGAACGCCGTGCCGATGAGGAGCGGATGCCGAAAGACGCGGGACATCGTCTCGCCGCCTAGCGCAGCGGGCCGATCACGGTGACCGTGCCCGACGCGGTGCGGGCGCGCCGGTCCGGCTGGTACATGTCCTCGATCACGGCCGCTGGATGGGCGAAGGTGCCGGGCGAGACCGCGCGGACGATGTAGCCGAATTCGACACGTGGCGGGCCGTTCTGCGGCCTCTCGTAGGCTGCGATGAACCGGTCGGAGCGGAACTCGGTGTGCGCCACCGTCGATTCAAGCTGCACCGAGTCCAGCGCCGCGATGTCGCCGCTTCTGAGGATGTTCGGATTGTCGATCTCGAAGCCCGCCGGCAGCGGGTCGTCGAGGATCAGCCGCCCGGCCCGGTTGTCGGTGAAGAGCACAGAGACGACGACCGCGATCCGCTCGCCCTGTTCCACGGCACTCAGATCGACCGGCTGGCCGCCGACCACGTCGTAATAGGCGCGCTCGATGGTCGCGAAATTGCCGCCCGCCGGCTCCGGCTCGGCGGAAATTCCGCGCCGGGTGACCGTGACGTAGACCGGCTGGTCGCCGCGGTTCTCAAGCTGCACGCCCTGGCCGAGTTCGGCGGGCGTCAGGTTCTCGAACAGGGCGCCTTCGCGCGGCGCGCCGTTCAGCGAAAGCCGCGGCTTGGCCGTGCCGTTCATCAGCGCGTGCGCCGCCATCAGCGACCAGGCCTTTTCCTGGGTGCTGTGCCAGCGCGACGCCGTCCACGCCATGTCGAGCGCCACGCTCATCTTCGGCAGGCTGACCGCGCCGCTGCCCACTTCCGAGGCGAGCGTCAGCAGCGCCGCGCTGTCGCGCAGGCCGGTGCCATAGTCGCTGCGGTAGCGCCGCACCTCCGCCGTCTGCAGGTCGGCAAGGGCTGCCCGGAACACCCGGTCGGCCTCGGCCTGGTCGCCGTAGAGCATCAGCGCCGCGCCGATTTGCGCCTTGGCGAGCGGCGTGGAGAAATTGTCGAGCCTGGCCTTGGCATAGTAGCGCAGGTCGCTGATCGCCGCCTTGCCCTGGCGCGCCAGGACGTAGAGCCCGTAGGCGACATCCTCGCCGCCCTCCTCGAAGTCCGGCACGTAGGCGAGCTGGTTCTTCAGATTGTCGAGCGCCAGGCCGAACGGTTCGGCGGGAACGTCGTAACCCTTCTCGCGCGCCCGGCCCAGGAAGTCGGTGACGTAGGAATCGAGCCACAAATCGCCCGAGCCCACCGACCAAAGGCCGAAGCCGCCGGAAGAGGATTGCCGCGCGACAAGCTGGGCGATCGCCTTCTCGACGCGCTCCTTCACGCTCTCTTCGCCGGCAAGGCCGGCCGCCAGAACGACATCGTCGAGATAGACCAGCGGCAGGGCGCGGCTGGTGATCTGCTCGGAGCATCCGTACGGATAGAGGTCGAGCGAGCGCACGATCCCGGCGACGTTGAGTCGTCCGGCGCCGCTCGCCGACAGCGTCGCGCTCCAGTTCTCCGGCAGGAAGCCGTCGGCCAGCGCCTCGTCGAGCGTCAGCGACGCGCCCGGCGCGAGCTGGAATTCGGATGCGATCACCGTCTCCGGCTCGTTGTTGCGCACCGAAAGCGCCATCTCCTTGGTGAGGTCGGTTCCGTCGGGCAGGCTGAGCGAAACCTCGATCGCCGCATCGCCCACCGCTTCCGCATCGAGCGGGACGAGGATTTGCGAGAGTGCGCCGTCATCGAGCACGATGGTGCGCGAGGCCTCCGCCGCCGGCACCGATACGACCTCGCCGCCGGCACTGACGCTGAGCCGGGCATTGCCGGAAAGCTTCTCGACATTGTCGACGTCGATCAGGATGCGCGAACTGTCGCCCGGCGACAGGAAGCGCGGCATACTGGCCGAGACGACGACCGGATCGCGGAACACGGTCTCCTTCACCGCGTCGCCGACGCCGTGCGCCGTCCAGGCCATCACCATCAGCCGCACCGTGCCGTTGAAATCCGGCACCGTCACGTCTATTACCGCCTTGCCGTTTTCGTCGACCTCGACCACGCCGGAATGAAACGCCATCAGCGTGTCGGGCGGCGGCGGCCCGTCGAAGCGCATCATCGATGCGTCGCCGCCGGAGCGCACACGCCCCTCCACGCCCTGGGTGCGGTCGATGAGCTGGTTGTAGAAATCGCGGATTTCCATGCCGAGCTTGCGCTGGCCGAAATACCAGCCGTCCGGGTCGGGCGCCTCGTGGCCCGTGAGGTTGAGGATGCCCGCATCGACGGCGGCGAGCGTGACATAGGCCTGCTCGCCATTTTCCAGGTTG
>DATHRP010000537.1:0-2645 GCA_035465195.1 Afifellaceae bacterium
CTGACGTCGGAGCGTCTCGCCGACAGCGAGCCCGCACGGGCGGCCGGGACGACGAAAAGCCGTTATCCGCTGGCCACGATCATGCTCGACGGCGGGATCTGGGTCGGCAAGCCGCACCCTGCCCTGAGGCTACGCAATTTCACCGGCCATTCGGTGGAGATCGGGTCGTCTGCCGGCGATACCTGGTCGACCTACCGGCTGGTCGGGCGGGACCGCTACGAGGATCCGGCGGGCAATGTCTTCGTCATGACTTCGCGGTTCAAAGGCGTGATCAACGACGTGCCCTACCGCTACAGCTGGCTGGAATAGTCGCCGGCTTCAGCGGTTGAACAGCCAGAAGAGCAGGCTCAGCACGACGGAGACGATGATCGAGGTCATCAATGGCAGATAAATACGCGTGCTGCCGCGCTCGATCACGAAATCGCCGGGCAGGCGTCCGAGTCCGATGCGCTCGCCGGCCATCCACAGAAGCCCCGCGACGAGCAGTGCGATGCCGGCAACGATCAGGATCTTTGCCATGGCGCGGCGGGCCTCCCCGGTCTCAATACCACAGCCCGTGCGGGTGGAAACGCGGCCGCCGGACGATCCGCGGATAGCCGCCCGGCAGGACCAGCGGCCGCTCGCGCTGCTCCATCGGTTCATATTCGCGTCCGCCCAACGCGAGCAACCGCCTGATCCGTTCCTCCGCCGGCGGATGGGTGCGCAGGATCGACGGGTCTGGAATGCGCGAGCCGGGCAGCACGAAGCTTTCCCACATGTGGCCCTGACGGCGCTCCAGCGTCGCCAGCGCGGAAGCGAGGCCTTCCGGGTCGCCGGTCAGCTGCGCGGCTTCCAGGTCGGCGTCATATTCGCGCGAGCGCGACAGCGCGAGCTGAAGCAGCGCGCCGAAGGTCGGCGCCAGAATTAGCACCGGCGCGGCGAGGATGGCGTTGCCGCCCTGCCAAAGGCCGAAGAAGAGAAGAAGCAGGCCCATGGTCTGCAGCGCGCCGGTCAGCCGGTTGACGATGTCGGCCAGCGCCATGACGCGGATATCGCCGTTGGCGATATGGCTGATCTCGTGGGCGAGCACACCGGTCAACTGCCTGAGGTTGAGGCCACGCAGCAGCCCGTCGGTGATGGCGATGGCGGCATCCTCGCGCCGGCCGACGGCAAAGGCGTTCATATTGGCGCTCGGCACATAGTGCAGTTGCGGCACGGCCGGCAGGTCCGCGCGGGCGGCGAGTTTCTCAAGCACCTCCCACAGTGCCGGCACGTGATGCGGGCCGAGCTGCCGCGCCTTGTAGAGCCGCAGTATCATGGCCGGGCTGATCTGCGGTCCGAAGACCAGGAAGCCGAAGCCCAGGATCGCGGTCCAGACGACGCCGCCTGTTCCGAGCAGGAGCCACGCCGTCAGCGCGAGCAGCGCCACCAGGCCGGCAATGATCAGCCAGGTGTTGACGATGTTGCGCCACCTGGCGCGGCGGTGGATGGCCGGGTCGATCCGAGTTGTCATGACAGGTTCAATATGGCGCGCGGAAGAAGCGGATTCCAGTGAGCCGCGGCGATGCAGACGGCATGCCGGTTCGACCCGCGGACCCCGGAATCGAACATGCCGGGCGCTGTGGCATAAATGACACTCGCGCCAATAAATCACGGTTCCGTGACCAATACGCGTCCTGATGCATTGCCGTTCCCGCTTTCGCTTTCTAGATTGCGCGGAATCGATGGGCACAGCGTCCGCAAGGGAATCACAACATGAAGCTCAAGAGTCTCCTTTTCGCATCCGCCGCCGGCATGTTTGTGGTGACTGGAGCTCAGGCAGCGGACCTGCCCGTGGCAGAGCCAGTCGAATATGTGCGCATCTGCGACGCGTTCGGCACCGGTTTCTTCTATATTCCGGGCACCGAGACCTGCCTGAAGATCTCCGGCTATGCGCGTTATGAGGCGCATTTCGTCGGGGACAGCGACATCTACGAATACGATCCCTTTGGAGGGAAGACATTTGTGGCCGCTGCCTATGCGGGCAGTGACAACTTCAACAACTTCTCGACCCGCGCCCGCGGCGAAGTGCAGTTCGACGCCCGTACGATGACCGATCTCGGCCTGCTGCGCTCCTACATCGCGCTGCGCGGCACGATCGGCCCGACGAATTCCGGCGGTTATTCCGACGGCTTCAACGTCGACAAGGCTTGGCTGTCGCTCGCCAACGACACGGGTACGCTGACGGCCGGTCACCACGGCTCGTTCTTCGACTTCTTCGGCGGCAACGCCATGAACACCCGTATCGGCGGTGACGACCCGACGACTTCGACCAACACGCTGGCCTACACCTTCGTGGTCGGCAACGGCGTTTCCGCCTCGGTCGCCATCGAAGACAAGTGGTTCCGCCGGTACGGCATCGGATATGGCGCATATTTTCCGCCGGATCCAAGCACTTTTTGGTCGGTTGAAACGGACACAACCTCCGCGTCGTTGTACACCCATGACAATGAGGGTCAGGAAGTGCCTGATTTCGTCGCTAACATCCGCGTCGATCAGGGCTGGGGCTCTGCCCAGGTCATGGGCGCAGTCGGACGTGTCGGCGCTCCAGCCCTTGATATAGATGGGGATGGGAGTAACGAAGCTGGCGCCACAGACGAAATCGGTTGGGCTGTCGGCGCCGGCCT
>DATHRP010000538.1:0-7144 GCA_035465195.1 Afifellaceae bacterium
ACGTTTACTTGACGGAGGCTTAAAGCAGATCACCGGCCCCGTTCGGGGGGCGGACGGGGCCAGTTTTTACGCTACACGGTGTCGGCCTCCTCGGACCGCCGATAGCGTAAGTTGTAGTAACCGTTTATAGCAAAACTATGACGCGACTGGACATTGGATTGTCAGACAGCGGAAGCAGTCACCGCGGTTGGGCCATGACCTCAGGACCCCGCAAGACAGGGAGTGGAAATATCAGATGCATCACTGGATCTGATTGCGCACCCCATCACAGACGATAAGCGTATCGTCCTGAACCTGGCAATCGTAATCGCTGCGGTTCTGCTTCTCCAGGCCGTGCTCGATAACAGCCGCGTCTCTCAGATAGGGGCCTTCATTAACGCTGTATGTCGTCACGGGCCGCGATGCCGCGCAGCCGGCAATGATGACGGCCACCAACGTCACCGCTAGAATGGATTTCATTTCTGACCTCTCCTTAGCCTGACTATCACGGATATCGGTCACCGCCCGAAACGTTACACGAGCCTCCGGTCATTGTCGCCGTCGAAAACTACGCGTCACTATTGTCTCTGGTGTACATTTTGACGTTTGAAATATGGCACGGCCGTTGGCGTCAAAACGGCGCTCGGCAGAACACTATCGGACTCAACGGATCATGGAGCTGCCTGTTTCTACCCGGGAGAATCCAGCGCTTCCAGGTCGAGCCACCGGCAACCGGAATGTACGGGTTGTGAGGCCGGATCGATCGCTGGGTCGCAGACGCGCCTCATTCAACGGTCGAAGCCCGCCAGTTCTATCTGGCGTTGTGCCGTTCTGATGCGAACCGCGTACGGGTCTTTTTCAGCCCTTCTCCAGCGCCGGCCGGAGCGGCGAAAGATCATATCCGGCGCCGGCGGCCTGGCCGATGATTTCGTCGGCCGGCCTATTCCCGGCCTGGGAGAGTGCCCACAGCGTCGTGGAGCGCGTGCCGGTGCGGCAATAGGCCAGTACCGGGCCTTCGACGTCGGAGAGCGTGGCGGCGAAGTCCTCGACGTTCTGCTTCGTCAACTGGCCGCTGATCGCGGGCACGAACCGGTATTCCAGCCCGGCGTCCTCGGCCGCCGCCCGCATCACGGCATCGGGCGCCTGGCCGGGCGCCTCGCCGTCCGGCCGGTTGTTGATGACGGTCTTGAAGCCCAGTCCGGCGATCGCCGCCATGTCTTCCGGCGCAATCTGCGGCGCGACGGAAATGTCGTCATTGATCCTGCGTATGTCCATGCGGCTCGCGTCCTTCGCAATTCATCCGTGTTTCGGCGCGGCCGGTGCGGTGGCCGGCACCTGTTGATGCCCGTATGTCAGCTTGTCTTCAAGGCGCGCTTTTGCGCAAGTGCCGTTTTCGCGATCCACATGCCGGCGATCATGGCCGGGAAGAAGGCGAGGGTGCCTGTATCGCCCGCGGAAATCGCGGTCCAGGCAGGGCCGGGGCAGAAGCCGCCGAGCCCCCAGCCGAGGCCGAAGATCGCGGCACCGCCGATCAGCGGCATGTCGATGTCTCGCCGGCCCGGCAGCGCGAAAGCGCTGGCGAATTCCGGCGCCGGGCGGCGCAGGATCAGCCGGTAGCCGATCGAGGTGACAAAGATTGCGCCGGCCATGACGAAGGCAAGGCTCGGATCCCAGCTTCCGGCGATGTCGAGGAAATTGAGCACCTTGGCCGGGTTGGACATGCCGGAGACGACGAGGCCGATGCCGAAGACGAGGCCTGAGAGTAGGGCTGTGAGGGTCGCTCGCATCGCTCAGCCTCCGATCACGTGGCGGGTCACGAAGACCGTGGCGACTGCCACGGCCATGAAGGTGGCCGTCGCCGCGATCGACCGCGGAGCCATGCGCGACAGGCCGCAGACGCCGTGGCCGCTGGTGCAGCCGCCGCCGAAGACCGACCCGAAGCCGACCAGCAGGCCGGCCGCGATCATCAGGGGCAATGCCGACTGGACGGTGCGCTCGATCGGGCCCGTGGCCAGCTGGTAAAGCAGTGGCGCACCGGCAAGCCCGGCGAGGAAGGCGGCGCGCCAGGCGGCTTCCGCCGCGGGCGGGGCAGGGGGAAGCAGCGCGCTGGTGATGCCGCTGATGCCGGCGATGCGGCCGTTGAAGCCCATCAGGATCAGGGCGGACGCGCCGATCAGCATGCCGCCGAAGAAGGAGGCGAATGGCGTGAATTCGGTCAAGAGCTTTCCATCCTGTATTGTCGGTCTTGTCGAGCAACGGACGCTTTTCCAGGCAACCGATATCGGCGAACGGATCCGTTGCAATTGTGTTCCGGCCAGTTATATATGAGCCATGTCTAATTTAGCAATGTCTAATATAAAAGATCTCGAGGCGAGCGCCGCGGAGGCGGCCGAACTGCTTGCCAGCATGAGCAACCGACATCGTCTGATGATCCTGTGCCGCCTGAGCGAGGGCGAAACCCAGGCCGGCGTTCTGGCCGAGGTCTGCGGGCTCAGCCAGTCGGCGCTGTCGCAGCATCTGGCGAAGCTGCGCGAGGCCGGGCTTGTCTCGACGCGGCGCGACGCGCAGATGATCTATTACCGTCTGTCCAGCCCGCAGGCGGAAGCTGTGTTGCACACCCTTTACCGGCTCTATTGCGCCTGATACCCGGTCGGGACAATGGAGCAGGACGGATCCGCGAAAGTCGAGCACGACCACAGCCGCGAGGCGATCGCCGAGCGGCTGGCAGACGGCGTGCGGGTCAATTATCTGCGCGACTGGATCTACGGCGGGATCGACGGCGCGGTGACAACCTTCGCGATCGTCGCCGGCGTCGAAGGCGCCGGCATGTCCGCGACGGTGATCCTCATTCTGGGTTGCGCCAACCTCGCGGCCGATGGCTTTTCCATGGCGGCCAGCAATTTCAGCGGCACGAAGGCGGAGGTCGACGAAGCACACAGATTGCGCGAGATGGAATACCGCCATGTTCGCGATTTCCCGGACGGAGAACGCGAGGAGGTGCGCCAGATCCTTGCCGGCATGGGCCTTGAAGGCGATGCCCTGGAAGGCGCGGTCCGCGCACTGTCGCAGAACCGCACGGCCTGGGTGGAATTCATGCTGACCGAGGAATTCGGCGTACCGCGCGTGCTGCGCTCGCCGATGAAGGCCGCGCTCAGTACATTCGCCGCCTTCGTACTGTGCGGCATGGTGCCGCTGCTTCCCTTCGTATTCGGCTCTCCGGATGCCTTCGTGTTGGCCTCGGGCATGACGGCGGCCGTGTTCTTCGGCATCGGCACGGTCAAGAGCATGTGGTCGCTGCAGGCCTGGTGGTGGTCGGGGCTGGAAACGCTGTTGATCGGCTCGGTCGCCGCGCTCGCGGCGTACTGGGTCGGGGCCGGCCTGCAGGCGTTGATCGGCTGACGCCGGTCAGTATTCCTTTTCGAAAAGGATGCCGGCCTCTGTCTCGCCGGCCGAGCTCGCCCCGGCGCGAAGCTTCAGCTCGCGGGTGATGTCGAGATCGATCGTCACCTTGGTGTCGCCGGTCTCGATGCCCTGCTGCACGCCGAGATAGGTCCGGTCGTTGAGGTAGCTGCCTACGCCGACAGCCGTCTGCCCGCTGCTGTCGGTCGTCACGTCGAGCCGGTCGATGCCGGCCGCCCGGCGCAGCCCCTCGAACAGGCCCGAACTGGCGCCCCCGCTCAGCACGAGAAGCGAATCTGCAAGCCGGGCAAGTTGGATCGGCGACAATTCGGTCGCCGACTGCTGAAAGACGAGGCTCGCCAGCGCCTCTTCCGGCGGTAGTTCGGGCACCGAGGTGATCCTGACCTCCGGCGTGTCGACATTGCCGGTGATCAGCAGCGTGACAGAAGCCTCCGGCGAGGTTCCGGTGGCACTGATGTCGATTTCCGGATTGAGATCGCCGGAAAAGACCAGCGTGCCGCGGTCGAAATCAAGCCGGCGGCCGACCAGGGTTACCGAGCCGCGTACCAGCGTGAAACGCCCGGTCGCCTGGATGTCGCCGGTCGTACCAGTGATCTGAAGCCTCCCGCCGAAATCCGCATTGATGCCACGGCCGATCACCAGGATCGGCTTGGTGGTTCGCAGGCTGATATCGATCGCCGTACCGGTGCCGGACGATCGCCCGCGCCGCTTCTGCAGCAGCGCCCACTGGCGCGCGACGGGGACCGGCGGATGCCTGTGTACCACGTCGGTGATCTCGCGGGCCGCCGGCGGCAGGCTGTCGAGGGTGATCGTCGTCTCCAGCAGTGTGATATCGCCATCGATCACCAGCCCGCCGGCGCGGCTACCGCCGAGTGTCAGGTCGGCGTCGAAAGTGGCGACCACCAGCGTCCCGTCGATATACCTGCCGCGCCGGATCTGCGCCGTCACGTTGAGCGGGCTTTCGGCCGCCAGGCCGCCGCTGCCGCTGGCCGTCACGGTGCCGCCACCGACCGTGTTGCCGGAGAAGTTCGTGAGCGTGACCCGGTCGCCCTCGAAGCGCAGTTGCGCGGCGGCGTCGCGCACAACGAAGCGTCCGTCGGCATCGCCGAGGGTGGCGCCGGCCAGGGAAACCGTACCCCGAACGTCAGGGGCGGACGCCGTGCCGGTAATCCGGATGTCGGGTGTCGCGGTGCCGCTCGCGCGTATGCCGTTGCGCGCCAGTTCGTCGGCGATGACCGCGATCGGCACGGTGCCCCGCACCGCAAGGTCCAGCCGCGAATTGTCGTTGAGATCGCTGGTTCCCGTAGCCGTGAGTGCGGTGCCGGCGGCGCCGGATGCGCGGCCGTCCAGGGTGACGACATTGTCGCGCATGTTACCCGTGGCTGACAGGTTGAACGGCGGCAGGCCGGTGTCGCGGACGGCATTGGTCGACAGGCCGGTCACGCTAACATCGAAATCCACCCGGGGGGCATCGGGGTCGCCGCTTGCGGTCGCGCTGCCGGCCAGCGTGCCGCGCAGGCCGAGATCGGGTGCCAGCGGGTCGGCAAGCGAAAGCGGTACGGCGTCGGCGCGGACCATCAGGTCGACGGTCTGCCCGTACCGGCCCGCGACCTCCAGCGTGCCCTCGGCAAGGGCGAGGCGGATCGGATCGATGCGTGTTTCATCGCCGGCGATGACGATACGGCCCGGCCGTTCCAGCCGCATCGCGATTCCGGTAAGCCGCAGATCGGCATTCTGAACATCGACGATCAGCCCGTCTGGCCGCGGTTCTATCCGGGCGGCTGCGGTGCCGTCCAGCGATTTGCCTTTCGCCTCCATTTCGACGGCATAGGCGCCACTATCCGGGGTGGCGTTCAAGTTCAGGCTGTCGACGGAATATTGGCCGCGGCTCACTTGGCGGGCCCGTATTTCACCGACGATCTCCACCGGTTTGGCGATATCTGCGATCGTGACATCGGCGTCGAGCGAGCCCGCGGTCAGCCCGGCGGCACGGATTTCGGAACCCGTGGCCTGGATCGTTGCCCTGCTGGACGGACCGTCGGGCGCCAGCGTGACGGATCCCTTTGCCGTGCCATCGAGCTCGACGAGCAGGAAGTCGCCGAGGGTTCCGAGATCCGGCGCGTCAAAGGCGAGCCGTCCTTCGGGACGGTTGTCGGGCGGCAGGCGCAACTCGCCGCCGAACTGTGCGCCGGCGATCGAAGCCTGCAGATTGCGCAGCATACGCGTGCCGTCCGGTCCGTGTCCGAGCGTGAACGATGCAGCCACCGGCGAACCGGAGTAACGGCCGGATAGAGCGAATTCGCCGGTCGGCGCGGACGGGTCGAGCACTCCGGCAAAACGGATGGCCGGATTTTCGAACGGCTTGCCGGAGAGCGTGATGCCGTCGCCGTCGGCTCTGAGTGTCAGTTCCGGCTTTTCCGTCCCGCCGCCAAGTTCGGCGCGGAAGTTGACCGACCCGCCGGCATTCTCCGACAGGCGGGCAAGGTCGCTCAGGCGTCCTTCCGCCGTCAGGCCGATATTATTTTCCGAATAGGTTCCGTTCAGCTGTGTTGAAAAGGCGGGCGACGAAAGCGTCAGATCGGACAGGTTGAGCGGGGCGCCGGCGCCACTGCGCGCGATCCGGCCGGTCAGCGTCGTCGGATCGGAGAGCAGCCGGTCGATGATCGCAATCCCGGTCCTGAGTTCGCTGAGCCGGATATCGACCGCGAGATCGAAGGTCTCCTCGGTCGGCTGCAAAAGGCCGTCGGTGGCAATACTGCCGGCCGCGACTGTCATCCGCGCCGAACGGATCGTCAGCGGCTGCTCGGCGCCGTAGCTGCCCGTCAACGCCGCTTCGACAGGACCGCGCAGCGAGCCGGCCCAGGCGGCGTCGCGCGTGCTCTCCAGCGTTCCCGACAGGTTGATTGCGAAACCGGACGCGGTTTCCCCTGCGGGTTCGCTGGCGCCGGTCAGGCGGAGCCCGGTCGCGGTATCCGGGCCGAAATTTACTTGCGCCGCCTGGCCGCCGAGCGTCCATTGCGGATTGGCCGGTTCGCCCGACAGCGTCAGGTCGAGGGTGAGCGCAGATGCGGCGAGTGTCGCATCTTCGCCGGAGAAGCGGGCGAGAACAGTTTCGGCCTCCGGCGTGCGGGCGGAGAGGTTGAGCGAGACGGCGCTGCCGTCGGTGCCGATGCTGCCGGACGCCGCGATATCGACCGCTGCCGTTTCGATTACCAGCCTCTCCAGAACCATCGGACCGTCGGTTTTCGGGAACAGGATTGATCCGGCGAGCGCCGAGCGGCCCTGGAACGCCGGCTGCAAGGCCTCCGGCATATAGGCAGAGAGCGAGCCCGTCAGGCTCGTGCCGGCGCGACGGCCTTCCTCGACGCCGGCGATCCGAACCTGGCCGGCCAGCGCCTCTTCGGTTCCGGCTCGCAGCGAAATGTTACCGTCCCAGGCATCGATCGCGCCTGCGCCGTTGATCGTCAGGTCGATCTTTGGCCGGCCGGGCACGTTGAGCAGCTTGCCGACCAGGCCGTTCGGGCCATCCGTGCCGGCGATATCGACGGCAAGCTGCTCGATTTCCGGCTGGTAGTCGATTTTGGCCTTGAAACTGCCTGCCCCGCCATCCGTGCGCTCGAGGCTTGTCTCGACGGCGATGCGGACGGGCTCGGCAGTGATGCGGATCGTACCGCCCGCGGCCATCTCGACCCGCTCGCCGACCAGTTCTTCGGCGAGCACGATGCTCCTGAAATCGAACCGGTCG